>CAMDZB010000009.1 GCA_945910645.1 uncultured Spirochaetaceae bacterium
CATCTCAAGCCACTATTTATTGATCCGATGAGATTTACAGGTACGCTGAATCTGATTGCACCGCCAACATAATCGTGAATTCCTATTGCAAGCTCTATGCCTGTGCTCATCTCCCACTCGAATGAATTGTTGGATCTGTCGTAGTAATGAGGACCCCATGTTCCTCCCATCTGGAAGAACACACGTCCGTATGGCCTGAACTCCCAGAGTACCGGACCTGACATTCTGATGTTATGGTTCCAGTAGATTGAGAACGGTTTATCTATGGTCTGTCCTGATATCACACTGAACTTATATCCACTTCTGAAGTAGTTATTTATATTGCCGTCTTTCCCATCGCTCCACGTTTGGAAGGATCCATAATGATCGAAGGATACGTTTGCGTTATACACAAGACCAAAGAGGTGTTTTCCCGCATTAGACTTAACTATAACAAGCGGTTTAAAGCCGTAGAATACGTTTGCTGCGATTGTGTAGTAGTTTTGAATGTAATACGAGAGCACCAAGGATGTACTCCATCCCCATCTAAGTAGGTTTGTGCTATGCGTGATTCCATACCAGAAGGATGCTCTAAAAGCGCCATCGAATAAAGGCAGAGGAGGATTCTTATATTTGCCATCATCATCTTTTTCTGACGATAGTCTCACATGGTCGACGCCGTGGAATACCCCGATAAACTGGAATGCAAACTCAAAGTTTGGAATTGGGCGTCGAAGCGTAAAGCCTAAGAGGAACTTTGTGTACCATATGGCGTATTTGTCCCTTTTGAGGTAGTCTCCGTATTCCATCACATTTCCATCATTATCTTTTTCGCCCTCAGGCACCCACATTTCTGTTGATAGATCCTTATATCCTGCACCTGCACCCGCTTCAATTGTGAATGTGTCTGTTATGTTGAACGAGAGTGCAGGCACAATCCCTATTGAAATACAGTTTCCAATACTTGTGAATCCTATGTGTGCATCAGGAAAGAATGTGTGATGGATAAGCTTACGTTTGATACGCTCTGGAGGCAGTTGACCAACCTCATAGTCCTCAATACCGTTATAGATATCAACATTAAGGATAGGCTTTGGTGGCACTATGTTCATCTCAGATAGCTTTGCTCTTCTAAGCGGGTTGTCTATAAGTTCCTCAGCCCATACTCCCTCTGAGCTACTTGATGTAAATAAGATTATAGTTAGTATTGATGTAAATAGCGAGAATAGTAAATACTGCCCAAATCGACGCATTGCCCTATTTTAGCATTTTAAATAAAAACTGTCTATCTCATCGATTTTCGCCTTTATTTAGAGGCGTTTGGAGGTAGACCAAAAAAGCAAGATTGTAATATAATTGTATCAATAGCGCTCCAGTAGCTCAGCAGGATAGAGCACTTCCCTCCTAAGGAAGGGGTCGGACGTTCGAATCGTCTCTGGGGCAATTTGTTGGATTGGAAGAATATTTAAAAATCAAGAAAAAGTCGAAATGTTAAGACAATCAGAGCCGCCATACGTATTTATTAAAAATCATTGAAAAGCTTCTTAAAGATAACATCAGAAAATATCGAAACAAACCTTTCTGATCAAACGAGCCCTAGCGAATTTGAGATGCGTGTGCAAGGTCGAAGTCGAACCCACCCAATTGCGAAACGAGCATACTTTGTGTATGTGAGTGAGCATTGAGGTGGAGAGAGACAAAGAGATTGCCCGCATATCAAACGAGCGCATCACCAGCGGCCACCCCCACCACCTGCGAACCCACCCCCCGCAAATCCACCGCCAATAGAGCCACCACCCATGTGAAGGCCACCACCGCCCTGGCCGCGACCTTGAGGGAGTGTGATATTTCTAACCATTGAGCTTGCGGAAAGTAGACGCGAAACATAGAGATACGTAAAGAAACCATCAGCGGAGTTATAGCCTTCTATGTAGGATGGAGGTGCAATGTTTAAGCCCTCAAACTTCTTTGCCCACTTTTCATCAACATCAAGAGGGATGGCATACTGTAGGGTTTTATAGAAATATTCACTATCCGTATCAAGAAGCGCTTTAATCTTGTCCTTTTCAACGGTCACAATAAAGTCACGAAGGCCAAGGATCTTACCAAGAATATCCACGTAATAGTCGGTTTTTTTATTCACATTGTATGCAAAGGCACCGCCTGATACAATGCAGATTAAAGACGTGATAAAACTTACTAGAGCAAGTTTTGGAGTTCCTACGATAAATGTGTCACTGATCAAAAGGTATGCAATGCCGAGCGTCAATACGATTAGCAATGCATCAAAAACTAGTAGTAATGCAGAGATCACCTTGTTCTTCTTCTCAAAGATGTTCTTATCACCTGCGTTGTATTTTGCTCTGATCATTGCACCGACGGCCTGTACCTTAAGCTGTAAGGACTCATTAGGAAGGCTTGTGTCAATCTCAGTAGAGTTTTGAAAGAGAGCATCAAAGATCATCTTCTCTTCCCTTTCGAATGTTGAATCTGCATCCTTAATTTTCTTAAGAATCACCTTGTCTTTGGAGAGTATGTTTGACTTCTTCTCGTATGAGATTTTTAAAAAACCGCGCTCTGCAAAATTGAGGATTGTTCCGCTTATGGCCTTTGAGTCGAATACGCGCTTATAAAGGTATCTTACATCAAGGGGTGTGTATCCCTTTGGCGGGTATGCACTCACAACTTTAATGAGTAGTTTTTCGCGTCCGAAGACAAGATAGCAGATGATAGTTATAAGAAGATATATAACAGATGTTATTAATAGCAGAATCAATAGTGCCCTTCCAACATCAAACGGGTTTTGAGTATCGGTAAAATATCCATCCTCAAGCGGGACAAGAATTGTAAGTGCATTACGTGGCGATATGTTACGTGCTGATCCAATAATTGTGTTTCCATCAACTCTGTAAGTGATGTTATCAGAACTCAGTGACCCATACTCGCCCTTAAAGAGCTGTATTTGCGATGGATTAATATTTGCATCGGGCGGGAATGTGATTTTAAACGTAAAGTTCAAGATTGAGTCCTGCCACTCTGTACCGATTAAATTGAAGTAGAAGGCGTCAAAGCCCTCGTTTTCATCATCGCCTATATTGTACGTATAAAAGATGTTGTAGTATTGATCACCTGTTACTCTACGGTCTCTGTTCCCTATAGCATATGTGACAGAATAGCGGTCTTTAGTCTTATTTGCAATGCTTTCTGATGAGGTAAAACTTTTAATCTCAACCACCTTCTTTCCACCATTTCCACGCGTGTAGAGAGTTCTATAAAAGCCGTGCGTTGGGGATGCAAAGTGATATGTGATATTTTCATTGATATTGTAGGTGTTGTTTTTATTGACAACAATGTCAACATCATAGTTCTTAATAAATGACGTATCGTATGCAAAAAGCGTTGATGGTATGGCTATCAAAAGCGCTATAAAAAGCAACAGTTTAATTAAAGTTCTACTCTTTTGCATAGGTTTATTATATCCTCTAGTTTAATCATATTTGGCCTAATCTGTGGATCTATGTTAACATCTTTTAGAACTTCTTCAGTTTTATCGCCAAATAAGTGTAAAAGGTTGTTCTTTATGGTTTTTCTCTTCATCATAAAGACTGCACGGTTAACCTTAACAAATGCATCATAATAACTATAGTCAAATGTGTTGTTGTTCTTCTTGTTAAGTACGATCACAGAGCTCTTTACCTTTGGAGATGGCCAGAAGCTCGATGGGGATATGTCGAACATCACCTTGCTCTCATACGTAAGCGATGAAAGTATTCCAAGACTTGCCCAGTCTGATGATGTCTCTTTTGCGGCAATTCTTTGCGCGACTTCTTTTTGAAGCGTAAACACCATGCGATCTGGGAATATCTGATTTTCAAGAAGAGCAGCGATTAGCAGAGTACCCACGTTGTACGGAAGGTTTCCTGCAATCACCTTTGGAAATTCACTTATCCTTATATTCTTTACTTCATCCTTGATGGTATCAAGCGCATCGCCTTTTACAATTTGGATATTCTCATCTTTAAAGGCGCTCTCAAGTATGTTAATAAAGCCGTAATCAAGCTCAAATACCTTAACAGTCATCCCCTTCTTTAGAATAAGCGATGTGAGGCTTCCAATACCTGGTCCCACCTCCCATACATTCTCGCCCTCTCTAAGACAATCGATAATCAGATCTACAATCTTCTTTCTTACGTTGTTATCGATAAGAAAGTTCTGACCGCGAGCCTTAGTCATCTTAAGGCCGTTTGCTTCAAGTACAAACTTGATTGAGCCTGGTGATGAGTAGTCAAAATCCCACATTGATTAGAACTGGACTTTTATATTCTCTCTTTCTTTTTCGTCGATTGAGAGATATTCGCGTCTTGAGAAGTGGAAGAGCGATGCTATAATGTTTGATGGGAATGTCTCACGTGCTGTGTTGTATTCTTTCACTACAGCGTTGTAGTACTTTCTTGATGATAGGATGTCATCCTCGATTGATGAAAGTGAATTCTGAAGTGAGATGAAGTTCTCGTTAGCCTTAAGGCTTGGATAGTTTTCTGCAACAGCGAACAAGCGTCCTAGTGCATGCGACATGGTTTTTGATGCTAAATCCTTCTCCTCAAGGGTTGTTGCACTCATACCGCTGTTTCTTGCGTTAATTACGCCTTCAAGAGTTTCTCTCTCGTGATTTGCATAACCTTTTACCGTTTCAACGAGGTTTGGAATTAAATCAAATCTCTTTTTGAGTGTAGCATCAAGCTGAGCTAACGACTCCTCAATTCTGTTCTTAAGCTTAACAAACTTGTTGTAAGATGAGATTACAATCAAAGCAAGTAAAATAACGATTACACAAATTACAATTGCAACTGTCATTTAAATCCCCCTATATTAAATTTAACTAAGTATACTCTTGAATGCAAGAAGAGATGTATCTTTTGTCGATCCATCAAGGATAGAAAGCGCAAGTTTCTTACCAAGCTGCACCCCTTCCTGATCAAAGCTGTTGATATTCCAGATGAAGCCTTGGAACATAACTTTGTTCTCAAAATGCGAGAGTATTGCACCCAGTGTAAACGGCGTAAGCGAGGATGCATAAATGAGCGAGGACGGGCGTCCACCGTCGAAATTCTTATTAAGGTTTGTATTCTCAAAGCCTTTTGCAAATGCAACCATCTGAGCAATCACGTT
This sequence comes from uncultured Spirochaetaceae bacterium, assembly GCA_945910645.1. Taxonomy (GTDB): domain Bacteria; phylum Spirochaetota; class Spirochaetia; order Sphaerochaetales; family Sphaerochaetaceae; genus UBA9848. The sequence continues at coordinate 5,149 of CAMDZB010000009.1, forward strand.
TGCTATGAGTTTCTCGTGTGAATCCTCAAGAAGAGCCTTAGACTTATTATCATCAGAAATTGCACTGTTACTGTTAAACGCGATAAACTCAAGAGGCGTTATGTCTGTTCCCTGATGAAGATGCTGATAGAATGAATGCTGTGATGATGTGCCGCTCTCACCGAAGATCACAGGGCCGGTCTTATAGTTTATGCGCTCGTAGTTCAAATTTACGCTCTTTCCGTTCGACTCCATATCAAGCTGTTCAAGATGAGCGGCAAACCTCTTCATTGCCTCAGAGTATGGAAGGATTGCAAGTGAAGGATACCCAAGAACGTTTCTTTCATATATGCCAATAAGTGCATCAAGAAGCGCCCTGTTTTTGTAAATGTCAGTCTCAACTGCGTTTTCATCGCCCTCTTTTGCACCATTAAGAAAGTCCTTTGCGGTTTCCGAGCCATATGCGATACTCATCACAAGTAAGCCAACTCCGCTTGTTGATGAATAGCGGCCGCCAATGTAATCATCCATATAGAAAGCTTTTAAAACATCATTGCTCTTTGCAAGAGGACTTGTTGAACTTGTGACGGCAAGTAAGTGCTTTTTAAAGTCGAAATCTGCGCCTGTTGCCTTCATTTTTGAAAGCGCATCAACTATGGTTTTGTTCTGTAAGGTCTCAAGGGTTGTTCCGCTCTTTGAGACGAGTATAAACAGAGTCGTTTCAGGATCAACCTCGCTCATAACAGAGATGGCATCCTCAGGATCTACATTTGAGATGAACTTTGGAGTGATGATATCAATCTTGTTTGCTCTGGCGTAGCTTGAGAGTGCAATACACATCGCACGTGGTCCTAAATCAGAGCCGCCGATACCAATCTGAACAACTGTGTTAATTCTCTTTCCTGTGCTACCCTTAATCGTTCCTTCTCGCACGCTATCTGCAAATTCAAAGATCTTTCTACATTCATTTTTGTAAAACTCTTCTTTATCCTCGCCATCAAGCGTGACTTTAAAGCCCTTTGGGTTACCCCTGAGAAGGTGATGTAAAACTGCACGGTTTTCAGATATATTCACCCTCTTTCCTGAAAGAAGATCATCAAACTTTTCAAATACTTTTGCCTCTTTCACTATGCGCTTGAACACATCAATGTGCTCATCATCCACAGGCGAGCATGCGTAGTTGAAGCTCACCTTACCCTTAATGTTACACTTCTTCACCCTTTCTCCGTCGATTTTATGGATGTCGTAGGGCTTTAAGCTCTTAAGATCCTCAAATGACTTTAACTTATCTGTATCCATGCTATGCCTCCTTGCTAATGTCAGGTATTTGACTTTTAAACGACTCTATAAGGTCTTCCTTTACGCATCCCTCACGAAGAACAATAAATATCGTATCATCCCCTGCTATTGTTCCAAGGATTTCAGGAATGTTGAAGTAATCCAGGGCTGCTGCAACGCTGTTTGCGTGTCCGATGCGTGTTTTGATCACACCAAAGTTTCCTGAAAACTCTATGGATCTTACTCCAAAGTGAACAGCCTTGATGTACTCATCCCTCGTGATGCCTTCCTTGTTGTTTGATGGAAATGAATAGTAGTAGTTCGACCATCCGTCGCTGATGCGGCTTGCACCAAGTGACTTTAAGTCGCGAGAAAGCGTGGCCTGAGTGATATCTATACCGCTCTCCTTAAGACGTGTAAGGAGCGCATCCTGGCTGTCGATCTTTTCAGAGGTGATAATCTCTCTTATTTTGTTTTGACGTTCTTCTTTAGTGCTCATCTATTTTATAATTATAACACAATAACAAAATTTAAGCATTTTAAAGTGGCTTTGTGAGCTCTTTAAGATTGGATAGTGTCTCCTCATCGCTCTTTGACGAAAGGTATGGAAGAAGCGTGTTGTATACCCTCAGGTGATAATTGTTGATGTAGGTTATCATCTCGTTTGTAAGGGCGCTCTTATCGATAAGGTTCCTATCGTACGGGCATAGTGTGAGGCTCTCAAGCGTGTAGAATGCGCTGTACGAGCTCTCCCTCTTTACAACAACTACATTTTCAATTCTGATTCCGTAGTCGCTTCTTGAGTAAAGTCCTGGCTCTACAGAGAAGATCATGTTCTCTGAAAGTGGGATATCCGTGCCCTTTGAGCGCCTGTTTGAGAGTCGAGGATAAAGGCCGTGTACATTACCCCAGCAGTCTATGCTGTGCCCAGTGCCATGATCAAAATCAACGCTGTTATTCCACATAGTACAGCGAGCTATGGTATCAAGCATGTACGGCGTTGTATGATTGATCTTATAGCGCCCCATAATCACGTTAAGATGAGCCTTGAGTACAAGGGTGTAATCGCGGATCCATTCATCCTTAATGCCATTAAGTGCAATCGTTCTTGTAAAGTCCGTTGTACCGTACTCGTATTGGCTTCCTACGTCCATTAACATTAGAGTAGGTGCGTTTTTATTCATACTCCTACTTTCGCCCTTCTTGATGGTATAATGAGGGCATTTTGCATTTGAATCAAAGGCTATTATGGGTTTAAAGCTCTCTGTGATGTAACCATTTATGCGCCTCTTTTCATCTTTAAACGATGATGCGATATACTCCTCTGTTAAAGATGGGCTATTGGTGTTATAAAGGCGTGATTTTATCTCATGATTAATGGTTTTATTCAAGAAGCGTGCAAAGGCTATTCCATCGTTGATGTGAGAAAGCCTCATCCCCTCAACTTCGCCCTCTGATTTGATCGCCATAAAGTCCGATGGAGTTGGAGTTTCAATGTCAAAACCGCGGTGTTGACCCTTTGCAAATATGCTCACAAGCGAGAATGGAAGGTTGCCGTTCGACACTCCTATCTTTGCTCCCTTCGGTATCAGCGACGGCAGCATCTCATCGATCAGAAAGAAGTCGAATGTATAAATCTTTTCAACGCCGTTTGGGATAGTAGAGCCAATGTTATTAAAGTCCTCAAGCGCCTTAGGATCAACTGTGGCTGTTGTGAATAGATAAGCCTGATGAGGCATAATCACAAGCGTCGATAGCTCTGTTTGACTGTATCCACCCTCATACGACCTCAGGTTTAAAAGGTACGCAATCTCATTTGACACGGTCGTAAGATATGCATCTATAGACTGGCTGTTGTTGTTCATGAACGTGGTGATCTTATCAAGCTTTGATCTCCTACTTTCAAAGATGTACTTACTTGAGTCGTCAAACACGTAATTCTCAACATCTTTAAATTGATGGCGTGCTATCTTAGGCCTATCAGTCCAGATTCGTCCAAGGATATCTGGCGTCTTTATGCTTGAATTGTTCAGGACTTTGATTGTAAAGCGATCTGGTGTTATGTACTTTCTGATTGTTGCAAATGGCACTGTGGATGCATCAAATCCAATGACGATTTTCTCACCATTCGGCTTTCTAAAATCCTGAAAGTTTGCAGCAAAACAGAATGCCTCATCCTGTGGTGTAGGAGTGTGCTGTAGAGGCACGAGTAAAAAGAGATCCTTACTGATCTCGTTAAAGATGTTATCCGTATAGCGCGAATCTGAAAAGAAAAATGCCCTGTCCTTTGTTACAAGTACGCTGCCATCCCCTTTGGATGAAAATCCTGAGATGAACTTAAGCGAGTTCCAATGCTCATCGTATGATGATGAAAGCCCAGGATCAAGACCTGTGATTATAAAGATCTCGATGCCTTCCTTCTTCATTTCATCCCTTAGCGCATCGAGGCGACACTTGTATTTTAGCGTATCGGATTCATTCATCTTAGCAATACTTCTCTATAGCGTATGTTGATGCAATAGCCCCATCTGAGACTGCTGTGACAACTTGACGTAGACGTTTTGATCTCACATCACCTACAACAAACAAACCTGGAGTCTTAGTCTCCATATCCTCGTTTGTGATGACGTGAGATGAATTATCAAGATCAGCAAGACCTTCAAGGAGCATACTGTTTGGTATCTCTCCAACGGCTACAAAAACGCCGCTGGCATCAAGAGTTAGCGTACTTGTTACAATACGCTTTACACTCTTATCGCCTTCAATCCTTAATGGAACTGTGTTGAATACAAATTCGATGTTGTCCTTTAAAGCACATTTATCAACAAGGCTCTTTGACGCCCTAAACACATCTCTTCTATGAATAACATAGACTTTTTTTGAGAGCTTTGAGAGTACAAATGCATCAGAGAGTGCTGTATCCCCGCCACCTACTACTGCAACAGTCTTATCCTTAAAGAATGTAGCATCACAGGTTGCACAGTACGAGACGCCGTGCCCCTTGAACTTCTCCTCACCCTCGATATTTAGAAGCCTATGATGGGTACCAAGGGCATAGATTAGCGTCTTAGATTCGTATACATCACCCTTATCAGTCTCAGTGATAAAATGATCATCTTCTTTAGCTATTTTTACAACCTTACCCTTTTTGATGTTGCCACCAAGGGATGTTGCATGTTCGATAAATCTATCTCCAAGATCAAAGCCGTTTATTCCGTTAAGACCAGGATAATTATCAACCTGCTCTGTAAGTGAGATCTGACCGCATCCATAAGGGTTATCCTCGATAAGAAGCGCCTCTATCCCTCCACGTACCGCATAGATAAGACTTGATAATCCTGCAGGCCCTCCACCAACTATTAATATATCGTACATTTTGTTCATAAAAATAAGTTCTTATACCCCTTCTCGATATTCTTATAAACCTCATCTCTCTTTAAAAGCTCATCAAGCGAATGAGGAAGATCAGGTTTAACTCCAATTGCCTTATCAATTACGTTCTCAAACTTAGCAGGATCTGCTGTGGATACTATAACCGCATTCTTACCCTTAAAATGATCGTCGTATACCTTCTTTGCACACGCGGTATGAGGACATATTATGTAGTTCTCACTCTCATACGTTGATTTGATTGCCCTGAGTATCTCATCATCTGTTACCGAGTATGCATCAACGTGAGCCTTGAATTCATCAAGAGTTGGGTAGAGGTTAAAGAGGCGTTCAATGTTGCTTGGAGCGCCAACATCCATTGCATTTGCAAGCGTTTTTATGCTTCCACGTGGTGTATAAACGCCGTCACGGATATAATCGACAACTGGTCTGTTTGCATTCTGTGCAAGCACTATCTTGTCAATTGGTGCACCGATTGTAAGGGCATAATATGCGGCCGTTGCGTTACCTACGTTTCCTGATGGAATTATGAACAGCGGCTTTACGCCAGTCTTATTAAAGTACAAAACGGATGAGTAGACGTAGTACGTCATCTGAGGAAGAAGGCGCGCAATGTTAATGCTGTTTGCAGAACTCAAGGCGTATTTCTCTTTGTAATCCTTGTCGTTAAACGCATCCTTTACCATCTTCTGACAGTCATCAAATGTGCCGTTTACCTCATAGCTTTCTATGTTTTCACCCCAGATTGTAAGCAGCTTTTTCTGACGTGGTGAGATCCCACCCTTTGGAAAGAGGATTTTAACTCTTATGCCTTCCCTCTTGTAGAATGCACTTGCAACCGCAGAACCTGTATCTCCGCTTGTTGCAACAAGGATTGTAAGGTGTCCGCCGCGCTTCTTTAAAAGGGCTTCTGTTGAAAATGCAAGAAAACGTGCACCAAAGTCCTTAAATGCAGCTGTAGGCCCGTGAAATAACTCTAGAGTTGCCGCCTTACCGTCTTTCAAGAAATGAAGTGGCGAGGTGAAATTGAACGCCTTTTCAATTAAGGAATCAAGTTCATCCTCAAGCTCATCGCCTTTGAAGAACTGTGATAGCGCCTCTTTTGCAAGAGTTTTATAGTCGTTTGAATTAAAATTCACCTTCGTAAAGCTCTGAGGCACATAGAGTCCACCATCTAGGGCTAACCCCTTGAGTATTGCATTTGAGAGCGTGTCTTTATCCTTACCACGTGTTGAAATCATCACCATAATGCTGCTCCTAAGTATGAACATAGTCTGAGGATATCTGCAAACACTCCACCTGCTGTAACCTCAATTCCGGCACCAGGGCCTTTTACCGTGAGTGGCTGCTTAAAATACCTCTCTGTTACAAATGATATAACATTGTCGCTTCCAAGTGAAAGGGCAAACGCATGAGGGGGTGCAAACTTATCAAGTGCAACGTAGCACGATCCATCCTCGTTGACTCCGCCGACATAGCGAAGCACCTTGCCTTCCTTTTTAGCCTCATCGTACATCTTCTTCATAGGTTCATCCATAAGCGTGATACGTTTAAGGAATTCCTCTTTTGAGACATCTTTAAGCTCCTCAGGAACAAGGGATGTGATCTTGATGTCATCAAGGCTTGCGCTTCTACCAATTTCACGGGCAAGTATTACAGTCTTACGTGCAACATCCATACCAGAGAGATCCTCGCGCGGATCAGGTTCTGTGTATCCAAGTTCCTTTGCTTTAAGTACAAGCGATGAGAATGGCATAGTTCCATCGTATGTTGAGAATAGCCAGCCGAGGGATCCTGAGAAGATACCAGAGATACTCTTAACCTTATCACCTGTATTTACAAGGTCGTTGATTGTCGAGATGATTGGAAGACCGGCGCCCACTGTTGCCTCGTGAAGATACATCGTTCCAGTCTGTGAACATGTGTTCAATAGCGCCGTGTAGTAGCTATATGGAGTCACTCCTGCCTTCTTATTTGGAGTTACAATGTGTATATTACGCTCAGCCCACGAGAGATATTTCTTTGGAAGGTCATCTGATGCCGTACAGTCGATTACAAGCGTATGAGGATAAGCATCCGAATCAAGGAAATTCACCATCTTATCAACATCAAGTGGCTCTGAGGATGATTTAAACTCATCCATGTATGAATTTAAATCAATGCCACTCTCCTTAAGAAGCATCCTCTTACTGTTTGCAATAGCCCTTACTCTTATGTCGATTCCTGATTTTAAGAGCTCCTCAGACTGCTTTTGTAGCTGGTCAAGCAGTGCAGTTCCAATGTTTCCAATACCAAACAAACCTGTTGAAATCGTAAGCTTTGAAAGGTAGAAGTTCGCATAGAGAGCAGAAAGCGCCTTCTTGACATCCTTCTTTGCAATCACAGCAGGAAGCGACTTATCAAGTGGACTTGCTGTTGTAAGTTTTACTTTTATACGTAAGGATGAAAGAGCTGAGAAGAAGGAGGCAAACACCTTTGTACTTGTGATGGCTGCATCCCCTACAGCTGCGATAATTGCATTGTCGCTGTCTATGTCTACGCTCTCAACGCTCCCCTCTCTAATCTCATCTGCAAACGCTTCATCGATGGCTGACGCTGCAATTGAAGCATCGCGAGAGCGTACTACAGCGCTAATTGAACTCTCTGATGCGCCCTGTGATAGCATGAGTATCGAAACGCCATGGGATCCGATTGCTGAGAACATCCTCGATGCAGTCTGTGGCCTTCCCTGAAGGGATACGCCCTCAAGCGTAATGATGCTCACACCCTCAATCATCTGGAATCCTTTGATCTTACGCTCGAGTGCCTCTGGTGATGGTTTTTCTGTAATCAGCGTATACTGATCCTCAATTAATGATGCGATGTACACGTTGATCCCTTTTCTTACAGGCTTATAGAACACCTCAGGATGAACGAGTGCAGAGCCGTAGAATGCAAGGGAGCCTGCCTCAGAGAGTGACATCTCCTCGATTACCTTGCTGTCTGAAATAATGTTTCTATCAACAACCGATAGCGGAAGAGCATCCTCGTAGATATATAGCGACTCTGCGTTTAAACGAGTGCTTAAACGGCTTGCAGCGCTCTCCTCAGGGTAATTGCTTGGTGGAAAAGAGCCTTGAACAAACGTGATGCCATCTTTGATTGAATCGTCGCTTATCTCGTAGAATGGCACCTTATCTGTGTTTATCTTGCTCTTTTTGGCCGCATTTACTATTAGATCTTCGTTTTTTTTATTTAAAGTTGATGATACGATCAATACGTTTTTGAGCGACACAACCTTGTCTATAAAGAATTGAGGAAGTGAAAAGCTCACATCCTTAATCGTCAATGAAATTATATTAAAACCCATGATTTCTCCTTGAAAAATAAAAAAAGAGAGCGTCTTTAAGGCTCTCTTTCGCTTTTAACTCCGATTGCTCAGAATTAAACTGTCTTCTCGATGAAGCCTGAACGCAAACATCTTGTGCATACGGTGTATGTGCGTGTAGTGCCATCGATAGTTGTTTTTACATTTACGAGATTAGGTCTAAATACTCTTTTCTTGGTAACACCAATGTGCTGTCCAACACCCTTATTCTTTTTTGCAAGACCTTTTCTTGGTACTATGTTACCAGAAATAGTTCCTTTGCCACAAATTTCACAAACGTGTGCCATATATTCTCATCTCCATTGTTATTTGCTAAAACATTAGAATATTATTATTTTTTCATAAATTATTCAAGTTAAAAACACAAAATTCGAAAAAATTAAAAGTGTAACGATGTAAGAGTCGGATACGGACAGTTAAGGCGCTTGAATCCTTGGGTTAGGTAGCGCTTTTTAAATACAGAGCCGTAATGGTCTATGTAAGACTTTCCGTTCACGCTTAAACCATCAAAATCCCTCATCGTCTCTTTTGCTCTTATTACAGCATCATCTATCTCCATTCCCTTCACGGTCACAAGGTATAAAAGGTAGTCAATAAGGTTGTATGATCCTATGATGTCCTCAGTTTTTTGACTGAATTCCTCACCTGGATTTGAGGCAAGGAGCTCAGGCGTAATCGGCGTTTCTGCAATACGTGTAAGGTAAGGCTTCCTCTCATACTTTCCGATTAAACTTAAGGTTGCTCTTAATAGCGTTTTTGGAAGGAGCGCATTGATATTATACATCGAGATGTTGTCCCCGCCGTATGTACACCATCCAAGTGCGCTTTCGCTAAAGTCGCCTGTCCCAAGTTCCAGTGCGCCCTCCATATTGGCAAGCGTGAGCAGATACACGGTTCTTAAACGTGCCTGAATGTTTTCAAAGGCTGTGGTTCTATCATCCTCATGAAGGTTCAGATCCTTCATTGCAGCTTTCGCAACATCTTTTATATCAATATTTATGTGAGTGGCGTTAACAGACTCAATCAATGCAAGGGAGTTTGAAAATGTGGTCTTTCCCGTTCCAAAACCCGGGAGAGTTACAAGGATTAGGTTCTTCTCATCATCACCCATCATCTTTAATGCACCACGTGCCGCAATTGCAACAAACGATGAATCAAGTCCACCTGAGAGTCCAAGAACAAACTTGTGTGTGTTAATCTTAAGAGCGTAGTCTTTTAAGGCAACACTTGATCTATCAAGTAGCTCCCTACACTTTTTATAAAGTTCATCCTCGCTCACCTTTTTGTTCTCGTCAAGACCAAGTGATACGTAGAGAAGCTTATCTTTCTCCTCAACTCTATCAGTCATCGTTTTCGTTATCGCCATCTGATGAGTCATCATCTGACTGTGAGTACTCCTCTGAACTTCTCTGATTTTTATTGATTGCATCAAGGCGGGCTTTCTTTGTTTCTGTGTCGTTTTTACACGATATGCAAAGAAGTGCCTGTGGCATGGCTCTGAGTCTCTCCTGGCTGATCTTTTTGCCGCATTTCATACACTTGCCGTATGTGCCTGCTGAGATTCGCCCAAGCGCATTCTCTATAGCCTTTAGTCTTTTTAAATCGTATGCTCTGAGGCTTGATTCTGTAACTAATTCCTCAAATTGTGATCTTTGGTCTGCCTCGTCTCCCGAGGTAAAATTAGATGTTTCTTTTTGACTGTCTTGTTTCTCTCTCTCTTTGATACTCTCTAACAACTTAGCTCTCTCATCTAAGAGAACTTTTTGCATTTCACTTTCAAACTTTGTTAATTCCTTAGCCATAATGTTTTAGTTGCCCACATTAAACATCACTACGAGAGCAACTTCCTCCTTTAAAAGGATTTTTGATGCCTATATATCAATATTATTTTAAATGAAAAAAAGCAAGTGCAAACAGAAAGATTTTGAAATTTTTTCCGAATGCCATTGCTTCTGATAAAAGTTTAAATTACTAAAAGTTAGCTTAATTTAATCAAAAATCAATCGCTCTTAGTCCAACTCCTTAAGACCCATGTAGAGCTCGTAGTATCGCCCATGCTCTTTAAGTAGATCATCATGGTTCCCTCGCTCTATGATTCTGCCACTCTCCATCACCATGATTGCATCTGCATTTCTCACAGTTGAGAGGCGATGTGCAATCATCAGCGTGGTTCTACCTTTCATAAGCGCATCCATACCCTTTTGGATGAGGATCTCACTCTCAGAGTCAACTGAGCTTGTGGCCTCATCGAGCACCATTACAGGTGGATTCATAACAGCAGCTCGCGCTATGCTTAAGAGCTGTTTCTGCCCCATCGAGAGCTCCGTATCGTTACCCTTGATGTACGTGTCATATCCATCCTTAAGACGCATGATGAACGAGTCTGCACCTACAAGCTTTGCAGCCTTCTCTACATCCGCATCAGATGCATCAAGATTGCCGTAGCGGATGTTTTCACGGATTGTTCCTGAGAACAGATATGTATCCTGAAGTATAAGCGCCATTGCCTTCCTTAGAGAGTTCTTCTCGATTGTGTTGATGTCGATTCCATCAAATGTAATCTTGCCGCTTTGAATGTCGTAGAAACGGTTTAGAAGGTTTGTAATTGTGGTCTTCCCTGCGCCTGTCGATCCAACAAATGCTATCTTCTGACCCTCATCTGCCCAGAGCGATAAATCGTGTAGAATCTCCCTCTTTCCATCGTATGAGAATGTGACGTGATCAAATCTGATGTTACCCTTTGGGTTTTCAAGTTTTACACCTCCTTTGTTCTCCTCGCTCTTCTCACCCTTGAACTTAAAGATTCTCTCAGCACCTGTACAAGCTCTAACAATCGCTGTAACGTGGCTTGAGAGGTTGTTAAACGCGCCTGTAAACGAACGTGAAAGCTGAAGGAACATAATTATGGTTCCAACTGTGAGCGATGTCCTATTTGTAAACGAGAAGTAAACGCCGATTGATGCAAGCACCACAAAGAGCATATTGCTTATGTTCGCCATAATCGGCATAAAGATATTCGTATACTTATATGCCTTTTCGCTGTTCTTTGCCCACTTATCGTTAAGTGCCTTAAAGGCCTCCTTGTTCCTCTCCTCATACGAGAACGTCTTAATTACCTTCTCGGCGTTAATACTCTCCTCAGCGTATCCGTTAAGAGCTGCAATCGACTCTTGGTTTCCACGGAAGTAATAAGCGCTCTTTCTTGAAAGGAAGCGTATAACAAACAGCACAATCACAAGGTATCCCACCACAAATAGCGTGAGACGTAGGCTTGTTGTAAGCATTGTTACGAATACGATTATTGCAGAGAGCCCCAGACGGAAGAACTCTGGAATTGATGTGAGTATCACATCGCTTAAGGTATCCATATCGTTTGTAAATATGCCCATGATCTCGCCATACGAGTGAGTATCAAAGAAGCTTACAGGCAACTCCTGCATGTGATCAAACGACTCTTTTCTGAGGTTGTAGAGAATCTTTTCTGTCACTCTTGCAAGTAGCTGCATTGAGACGTATGCAGCAACAACTGCAAATAGCATCACAGCGCCGATTTTAATTAAGTAGGACACAACAGGAGAATAATCACTCCCGCCGTTCTGACTCACTTTTACAATATAAACATCCACAAGATCCCTTACAAAAATGCTTGAAATGATATCGCCCACTGCAAGTACAATAGAAAGCAAAAATATGATAGTGAATGTCTTTTTGTTGTTGCTAAGCACGTACTTTAGAAGCGTTGAAAATGTTCTTAGAAAACCTGTATCTTGCTGTCTCTTCATTTTGTAACTCCTTGTACACGGCATAGTGTGCTATAGAACTCGGACTTTTCGATAAGATCGTCATGCGTGCCGATGTTTTCAATCTCTCCGTTACGTAGAACTATAATCATATCGCTCTCTTTAACAGAGTTAACCTTGCCTGCGATGATCACCTTTGTGCATTCCTTATGGTCGTTCCTTAAAGCCTGCTGTAGCGCTCTCTCTGTGGCTGTATCAAGGGCGGATGATGAGTCGTCCATCACTATCACCTTTGGGTTCTTAAGAAGCGCTCTTGCGATACAGAGGCGCTGTTTCTGGCCTCCTGAGAAGTTATCACCGTTCTGCTCAACAATGTAGTCAAGCTTGTCTTTCTGACCCTCAATAAAGGTTTTAATCTGTGCAGTTTCAAGAGCGCTATAGATCTCATCATCTGATGCATCAGGGTTACCCCACTTCATGTTGGATCTGATTGTTCCTGAAAACAGCGTGTTCTTCTGAAGTACAATCGCAACTGCATTACGAAGCGTTGTAAGATCGTAATCCTTGACGTTTACGCCTCCGATGTCAATCTCACCGCTTGTAACATCATAAAGACGTGCAAATAACGAGATTAGAGAGCTCTTTCCGGATCCAGTTGCACCGATTATTCCAACAACTGATCCCTGAGGAATGTGGAACGAAATATTTTTAAGCGCAAGCTTATCCATATTGTTGTAGTATGAGAATGAAACGTTCTTGAGATCAATGCTTCCATCCTTAACTTCCATAATAGGATTATCACCGTTCTTGATTGTAATCTCCTCGTTTAACACCTCTTTTACACGGTTATAACAGGCTGCACTCATCACCACCATAGATGTGATCATTGCAAACATCATTATTGAAAAGAGAATCTGCGTGTTGTATGAGAACATACTCATAAGGGCACCTGTTGTCATCTGCCCCTTGACTATATCCATAGTTCCGCGGTATGAAAGAAGGATTAGGCAGATGTAGAGCACAAGGCGAAGCGTAGGACCTCCAAGTGAGATTATCTGATTTGCCTTTCTGAATATCATAAAGTGAAGGTAATTGACTCTGTCGAACTTTCGCTTTTCCTCATCTTCCCTCACGTATGACTTTACAACCCTCATTGCATGGAGGTTTTCACCTGTGATCTCGTTAGTTTCATCAACTATTTTGAATCCTTTAACAAAGAGTGGGATTACAGAGCACATGAGGCTTACCATCACAAGTATCATAAGCGGAAGTACAACACAGTAGATTACTGCAAGGTTTGGTGCAACATTGAACGACATAATAAGCGCAACAACAACCATAATTGGCAAGCGAATTGCGATACGGATGATCATCTGATACGCCATCTGGATATTTACAATGTCCCCAGTAAGTCGAGTTACAAGTCCACTTGGCGAGAACTTATCAATGCTTGAAAACGAGAACTCCTGAATCTTTGAGAACACGGAGAATCTCAGCTGTTTTGCAAATCCTGAGGCTGCCTTTGATGCAAAGATTGCAGAAAGCACACCCGATGTAAGTGAACAGATTGCAAGGATTACAAGAAGCACTGTCATTCTCTTAAAGAGCTCGTAGTCTACGTTAGTAAAGCCCGAGTCAATCATAACGCCAATGACGTATGGAATCACAATTTCGAGCACAACCTCAATAATAACACAAAGGGGCGAGAGCACCATTGGCACCCTATACCCCTTAGTGTACTGGAACAAGTTTGCTTTTTTCTTCATTTAATAACTCCTGAATGCTCCCTAACATACTTGGGTCCTTTCTCTGGCTTATCAAAGCCATAGGAGTATGATAAATCTATTAAAGTGAGAGCAGGATTGGTTATAAGGGATGGATGAGCAAATTTTACTCTGTGTTTTATACCACGTAGTAATTCCTTATCAATCAAGGATAAAATGTTTTTTTCTTCAAGCGGATGGTATACAAATGTGATTTTCTCATCAGTTTTTGAAAGGATATCCTCAATTTTAAGGTCGCTATCCTCAAGTATTTTCTCACCGTTTTTGAACATAGCGGTATAAAATCTATGCATACGAGCATCAATGAGTGGAACAACAACACCCCTTACGTGCCCCTCAAACGAATGATAGAGCACATCAAGCGTTGGAACAGATTTAATCTTGATGTCCTTTGCAAAGGATAAGCCTTTTAATGTTGATGATGCGATTCGAAGCGATGTGAACGATCCTGGGCCTTCTGAAAGCGCAAAATACGAGATGTCGTTAAGTGTAGCGCCTGCATATGAAATTATGCTCTTAATCTCATCAAGAAGCATTGTATCTGTATTCCTAATTGAGATGAAGCTTCGTGATAAAGAGATACCCTCGCCCTTTATGGCAAGATACAATGATGATGCTGAGGCATCAACTCCAAGCACAAGATTTCCACTCATCTTTTAAAGTCCTCCTTCGTCTCAATCGTTACTCTACGCGCCTTATCCTCATCAATTTCTATATTAACATACACTGTATTTATATCGCTGAGGTAGCTCTCAATTAGCTGTGGCCACTCGATACAGATTATACTCTCTGATGAAAGGATGCTCCTTCCGTCGATGAGTTCAAATTCATCAATTTCGCCAAGCCTATAGAGGTCAAGATGGTAAAGCGGCAGTGTACCATCGTAGTGCTGAACAAGAGTAAATGTTGGTGAAATGATGGGCTCACTGATCCCGAGTGCCTCTGCAAGTCCTCTTACAAATACAGTCTTCCCCGCTCCAAGCGTGCCTGTAAGCGATATAACTGTGTTTGGTTTAAGCGTTTTTGCAAAGGTTGAGCCAAGAGATGTCATCTCATCTTCGTTATGTACAATGTATTCATTTTTCATTTTTTTGTAGGCTTCTTTTGTGACTTTTGTGTAGTTTTAGACTTTGACGTCTTTTGAGCCTTCTCGTGCTCGGTATTATGCTCATGGTCGTGATGATGACCGCATTCGCATTCATGGTCGTGCTCGTGATGATGACCGCATTCGCATTCATGGTCGTGATCGTGACCGCAACCACACTCATGGTCGTGTTCGTGATCGTGACCGCAACCACATTCATGGTCGTGTTCGTGATGATGACCGCATTCACATTCATGGTCGTGTTCGTGATGATGACCGCATTCGCATTCATGGCCATGCTCGTGATGATGATCACATCCACACTCGTGCTCGTCATCTTCGCCTTCAAAGCCGTCAGGATACACAAACTTATCCTTTGAGAGCTGATTGTATACATCAACAAGCATCTTTATGTATGGATCATTCTTATCCCTCTCGATAAGTAAATATATTGCCTTCTCGGCCTCTTCTATATCGCTAAGTTCAAAGCACATCATAGCAAGGTTAGACGGATAGATTGTCGACTCATCATCGATGTCTACAGCAAGGCTCATGTACTCCTTTGCCCTCTGTTTGTCTCCAATCTCCCACTCAACAAGCGAGAGTTCATTGTAGAGCTCAGCATCGTGTCCGTCAAGCTTTAGCGCCTTCATCAGGTAGCCCTGTGCCTCATCAAACTTCTTTGCGTTACGAAGCGTCCAGCCGTAGAGAAGGTTGTACTGATAGTCGTTCTCATGGCTTTTGTAGAGCTTTTTTACCTTCTCTTCAGCCTCATCAAAACGGTTTGTCATCACAAGGTCGTAGATTTCAGATACATTATCCTCATCCTCGATGTGTTTTTTGCATTTCTGTAGCAGTTTCTCTGCAGGTTTACGCCTTACATCATCATCATCTGCACGTTTTAAGAATGTTTCAAAGTAGTTCTCGGCAAGTTCAAAGTTGCCCTCTCTAAAATGGAACGATCCAAGCTCAAATGGAAGGTTAACGCTGTCTTTAAATACTGAGTACCCAGCTTTTAGCGTCTCGAGGATCAAGGAGTCATACCCATCGTACATCTTCTCATCCTTGTTCTCATACTCCTTGGCTCTATATCCGTATACTGTAGAGAGCATAATGAATGCCTCTTCGATCTTTTCAAGGTTAAGCACTGCCTTAAGGAGGGTCTCTGCATTCTCAAAGTCCTTCTTTTCTATGCGTACCTTAGCTGCAAGGAGCATGTTTTTAATAGCATCCTCCTCAGAAAGAATTATATCCTTATAATAGTCGAAGTTCTCATCAAGGATGTCATCTTTAAGTCCGCCTTTATGCGAGATTGCATTTATAAGTCCTGCCTTAATTGATGCTATTGCAACATCGCCGTTCTTCTTATCCTCCTCCGTTCTGATTACAGGAAGAGGTATGGATGGATCTAATGTGAAGTTGCCAATTACAAGTGTGCTATCAGGCGGTATTCGTATGTAATCCATTATTTCCACTCCCTGAGGATTTTAAGTGCAGCCTCAGTCTTTGAAAGCTCCTCCTCAAACTCCTTCTCTTTCCCACGCTCTTTCTCTTGAGCCTCGGATGATGCCCTCTCAACAAACGATGGGTTTGAGAGCTTTCTCTTTGTGGCATCTAGGCTCTCCTCAAGCTTAGACTTTTGCTTCTCAAGCTTCCTTACGCGCTCTGTAACATCAATTGTTGATGGAACCTTAATGGAGCATTCGTAGCCCATTTCGCCTGTAAATACGTAACCTTTCTCAGCTCTTGCATCCTTAAACGTGAGGCAATCAAGATACGATGTCTTAAGGATATACTCCTTCTCACTCTCTACAAATGCACGTGCACTATCATTAAGAGTTACGCTTATAATTGCAGATGTCTTCTCACCCTCGTTGATGCCTAACGTTGCCTTTAATGAGCGGATTGATGTGATGATCTTCTCAAGAAGTTCAACGCTCTCCTCTGCACTCTTATCAATGGCGTTTTCATCCGCTTCCGGATAGTGCTCCTCAATCAGGTAGTTGCACTTTTTATTAGGAAGCGATGCATAGATCTCCTCAGTAACAAGAGGAACGATAGGATTCATGAGTATAAGCGTCTTATGAAGCACATCAAGTAGTATGCTTATAGTCTCGTTCACTACCTTTTTGTCACTGCTCTCTAAAAACAGCTTTGAACGCTCGATGTATACTGAGCAGAAGTCGTTCCAGAAGAAGCTGTAGATTGCGCTTGCAGCATCGTTGATCTTGTATGAATCGAAGCTGTCCCTCATCACCTTTATTGTCCTATTAAGGCGTGAATAGAGCCACTTTGACCAGGTGTTCTTCTCGATTTTTGACACATCCTGTAGCTCCTTGCCATCAAGGTTCATAAGAAGATAGCGTGATGCGTTCCATACCTTGTTGCAGAACTTACTTCCAAGTTTGAAGCTGTTCATATCAATCTGAATGTCCTGACCCTGGGATGCCATAAAGCCTAGAGTGAACTTCATTGCATCAGAGCCGTACTCATTCACAACCTCGATTGGATCTATGCCGTTTCCGAGACTCTTTGACATCTTTCTGCCCTTCTTGTCCCTCACAAGCGAGGTGATATAGATGTCTTTAAACGGCACCTCACCTCTGAACTCAAGGCTTGCCATAATCATTCTAGACACCCAAAAGAAGATGATGTCATATGCTGTAATTAAGGCATTTGTCGGGAAGAACGTCTCAAGATCCTTTGTGTTTTGAGGCCATCCAAGCGTACTGAACGGCCAGAGCCATGACGAGAACCATGTATCAAGAACATCCTCATCCTGTTTAAGGTGTGTACTTCCGCAATATGGACATTTGGTAGGATCTTCGCGTGTTACTATAACCTCGCCGCAGTCGCTACAAGTCCAAGCAGGTATGCGATGCCCCCACCATAGCTGACGTGAAATACACCACGGTCTTATGTTTTTCATCCAATGGATGTATGTGCTCTCCCACTTTTCAGGATAGAACTTAATGTCGCCTTTCTTTAGTGCATCAAGTGCCTTTTGAGCCATTCCATCCATCTTTACAAACCACTGTTTTGAAAGATATGGCTCGATTGTAGTTCCACATCTATAGCAGTGTCCAACCTCGTGTGAAAGTGGCTTTTCTGAAATTAAGAAGCCCTTTTCTTTAAGTTCCTCAACAACCTTTTTCCTTGCGCTTTCTACATCAAGGTTCTGGTATTCCTTAGGAACATTTGAGTTAAGAGTACCATCAGGATTTAATATGTTGATCTTCTCAAGGTTATGCCTCTCTGCACATGCGTAGTCATTAGGGTCATGAGCTGGTGTGATCTTAACAGCACCTGTTCCAAACTCAAGGTCCACAAATGAGTCTTGTACAATCTCAATCTTTCGTCCAACAAGCGGAAGGATTAGCTTCTTTCCAACAAGGTTCTTATACCTTTCATCCTTAGGATTTACAGCAACAGCCACGTCTCCAAACATTGTTTCAGGACGCGTTGTTGATACTGTTACGTATCCACTTCCATCTTCAAGCGGATATCTTATGTCCCAGATGAATGAATCTACGTTTGAATACTCAACCTCATCATCAGAGAGTGCAGTTCCGCAGTGTGGACAGTAGTTTACAAGGTACTCACCCTTATAGATGAGCCCTCGCTCATAGAGTGTTACAAAGCATTCTCTTACGGCCTTTGAAAGCCCCTCATCCATGGTGAAGCGCTCGCGTGACCAGTCGCATGAGGATGCGATCTTTTCAAGCTGTTTTTTAATAATGTCGTGGTGTCTATCCTTAACGCTCCAGGTCTTTTTTAGGAATTCATCACGCGTCATATCCTTACGGTGCTTTCCTTCCTTCTCAAGTTCAACCTCAACAACATGCTGAGTTGCAATACCTGCATGGTCTGTTCCTGGAAGCCAGAGTGCCTTAAATCCTAGCGCTCTTTTATATCGTATGATGATATCCTGTAGTGAGTTGTTCAAGGCATGCCCCATGTGGAGGATGCCTGTGACGTTTGGTGGTGGCATAACTATGGTAAATGTCTTGCCATTTGTGTCCCTCTGGTTGTCAGGATTGTAGTAACCTTTGTCTTTTAATTCGTTGTAAATTCGCTCTTCAAAACTCTTTGGAGAATATACCTTCTCAAGCTCAATATTTTTCATAAAGATAATCTTATATTCTTGAGGACAATTTTTCAACGAAAAGGCGTTTATCTTCAGCTTTTACAAAGGATGAGCCTGTAACAAGGATGTCAGCACCGTTCTTTTTAAGAATTTCAGCATTGCCCTCGTTAACGCCTCCATCCACGGATATTTTAAAATTATAGTTCTTATCCTTTCTGATCGCATTTAAAAGGGATATCTTATCAACGCTGTTATCAATGAACTTCTGCCCGCCATACCCTGGGTTTACGCTCATTACAAGCACAATATCAACCATATCCAACACGGGTAAGAGAGATTGAACAGGAGTTGATGGAACTATGCTGATTCCTGCCATCTTATCCTCATCCTTTATCATCATAAGAGCCCTGTTTACATGAACTGTACTCTCAAGATGAATCGTGATTGCATCAGAGCCCGAGGATGCAAAATCCTTAATGTGAGTCTCAGGATGATTAACCATAAGGTGAGTGTCAAAAAACAGCCTTGAATACGGACGTGAATCCTTGATCAACTGCGCTCCAAACGTGATTGGAGGCACAAAGTTTCCATCCATCACATCAAGATGCACCCATGGCGCTGTACTTTTAGAAATAGTATCCAAAGCTCTGTTAATATCATTGAACTTAAAAGCAAGAAGTGATGGTGATACTATTATTTTACTCATCTTTTACTCCTTTAAAAGAAGGAGTGACTCATCGCCACTCCTTTAAAATTTACTTAAGTTGAGTGTTGCTCAACACAACTGTGTATTTAAGATTACTATTCAAGTTCGGAATAGTATACGTCTTAATTCCAGTTCCTGAATTGTTGGTACCTTCAAGCGCGAAGAAGAGGTTTGTATTTGGCTTGAGGGCCTCTTTTCCTGAAATCTTGCTATAAAGGTAATTTGCGCTATCCGTTCCTGTTACTGTGTTATACACATATGGTCCAATTGTTGGAAGACCTGCAGCACTTGAGTACATCAGACCAGTCTGATCAGCAAGTGCATGTGTAGTTGTCGGAGTTATGGTACTTGCGTGGCGTGGAAGCGTCATCTCAGTTCCATTCTTATAGATGTAGTATGCAGAGTAATCAAGTGATGGAATCTGACGTGTAGGTGTTGTGTCTGTTGTGATCCATGTGTTGTTGCCATTCAACTTGTATGGAATAACCGTGTTCTTATCAGCAGACAGAAGTACAGCAACACCCCAGTTTCTTACAAGCTTATCCCATGTAATCTGATTCTCAGGCGTGAGGTTCTTGTTGATTGCAGAAACGATAATTTCCTTAGAATGTGTAACCCTGTTGTTTGCACCCTCTTGAGATGATGTGATTGTTTTGTAATCTAGAGTAGAAGCATACTCGCTAAGAATAGAGTTGTGGTATTCCTTGATGAACTTGTAGCCGTAGTTTCTCACAAGGTATGAACCAAATGAGTATCCAAGACCACTTGCTGTGCTACCATAAGAAGTCTCGTTTGCAGGACGGCTTAGGCCTGGAACATAGTCGAGTAGATCGTACCTCTGGTTTGCTATATAGTCTACAAGAGCACCCTTAGTTGCAAGGTATGATGTATTTGATGTCTCTGTTACATAAGTACCCTTTGATACATCGTTATTACTTGGACCTGAAATTCCAACAGCCTTTGCAACAAGATCAAATGCAAGTGATTCAAACATATCCTCAACAAATGCATCATAACCTGGTGCTTTCTGTACAATGTTATTGCTTTCAAGCGTATAACCCTTACTGATCACACGCTGATATGTATGAATAGCCTTTGTAAGCGCTTTGGCCATACCCTCAAGGATCTCACTGTACTTGCCTTCATCAATATAATTCGTATTGATAATAAAGCAGAGACCCTGGTTTGTATACTTGTATCCTGGCGTATATGTTCCTGCACTATAGTTATTTATAGGAAGACGTGCATTGTCAAACGAGAAGTACACAGCAGGTGCAGAAGGATAGTTGAGAGGCGTAAAGTATAGAACAAGACCGTTTGTACCGTTGTATGACTGTGGGTTAGAAACAGCTGTGAACGGTGGAATAAACATACCGTTTGATGAACCACTAACAGCATTCATTGCCTCTGTAGTCCATGCTGATGAGAAGTCGCCCCACTCGTTGCCGTACACTGGTGCAATTATGTTGTAGATTGTAGCAAAGTCACGTGCAACCTGTGTAACCTTTATGGCATTGCTTCCTGTACCAAATGATTCAGTAGTTGAGTTATATGTGTTATTTGGCGTAGGATCAGTCTGCTTATAGTCTACAACCACATAGAGTGTTCTTTCTCTTCCGTCTGCACCTGTTAGTTTTATCTTTTCACTTGTATCAGAATCTGTAATTCCAACTTTCTTTGTGCTGTTATAAAGAAGAACAGCTCCTCTCTTCTCAAAGGCGCCTATAGCATCAGTTGGTGCCCAGAGTCCAACTCCATCGTCTGTCTTTACACCACCAACCTCAGTATATGTTCCAAGGTTAACGCTGTCCCCTACTTTCATAGCTTTACCCTGTACAGTATTTCGCTCGTATGGGTTGAACCATCCAATCACAGTACGTGCTCCACTATTTGCATAAGGAATTGGGACTGTCTGTGTTTGAGTGAAGTTGAAGTCTATTCCACTTACTGTGCTTGGGGCGCTGAATAGAGACATTGTTGATGATGTAGAAAGGATCGGCGCAGTAATATTGTTATTTGACGTATTTGTAACAACAAGGTATGGATAAGCTTTACTTGAGCCTAAGTTCACATAGATCTTGTTACCATCATAGTATGCCTTGTCATTTGTGAGACCTGTAGGCGTTACCGTCTCAAGTGAAGGAAGCTCTTTAAACTGTGCATAAAGAGTTGTAAGAGGATCAATAGGACGCCATGTTGAGTTAATGTACGTCTCTGATTTCTTCTCAAGAGACCATCCGAGGAATTTCTTACCAAATTTAAAGACATCCTGATCACTTGTGATAGAAAATTCGGGAGTTTCACTCTTTGTCCATACAAGATCATTTGTTATCCAGTCTTCTGTTAGAGTCATTGTAAGCCATGGAGAGAGGATATTACCATCCTTATCAATAAACGGCGACTTTATAGCCTGACCTTGAGCATCAGTTGTTGTAATTGTATATCCGTCTGATGTCCATGAAGCTGTCATGTTTGCAGGTGGTGTAACTCCCTGCTCCTGAGTGTCAAATGTCACAAGTGCAGTACGCTGAGGAATGTATGGAAGCTTTGTGATCGGAGTGCCAGCTGCAGCCTCATCTGCATACCACTTACCCTCTCTGTTATAGATCTTAGTTAAGAGCTGTGATGTGTTTGTAGCAAGGTTAGTCTTGAGCGTCACCGACTTAAACACCCTCACCCAGCGTGGAAGGAGCGTAATATCCTTTGTAGGTCTATACTGTGTGCCAGGTTCAACTACGTTAGTTGAGTCAGACTTATCATACCACTCATCGATACGGTAATCTTTGCGTGTAATTAAAGAATCATCTGGCGTTACAATTGCCCTCTGCTCATCAGACCAGTCAACTGTAGCCTGAGAATCCACAGTAATTTGACCTATAAAACTACCCTTATCATCAATAACCGTGCTCTTAGCACCAGTTAAGGCATCAGCAATCGAGTAGCCCTTGAAATCATAGGCTGAGACCTGAGTTGTAGAGAACCCTTCTGGAATCACAACACCATCTGATGTTGAGATTTCATATGTCACCTTGTACTCACGCTTTGGAATATCAATGGCTTTTATTCCATTAGTTGTGGCTCTATCAAGATACCAACCAGTACCCATCTTGTAGTAAACTACGCTTGTGTTACCCGTTGATGTTGCATAAGGCGTATTGAGTACAAGCTGAAGAATCTTCGGACTCCAGTTTGCATAGAATGTCATATCACTCTTAATGAGGGCGGCAGAATACTCACTCCCTTCAAGAATAGAGGTTCCATTTCTATCGGCGTTATCTGACCATCCGATGAATGTGTATCCTGGAGCTCTTGATGAGACAATAGGCATCCTAATGCTCGATTGGTCACCCCACTTTACGTTGAGAGTGAGGTCGCTTGTGATTCTATATCCTGTCTTGAGTACACCATTTTCATCAATTACTGCATCAGTGTTTGCATAATAACCTGTAAATGTGTATGTAGATCTTAAAGGATCAACCGTGCTTGGTGTTGCTATTTCTTTACTCTCCGTTGAGTTTCCATATTCAAGATTGAATGAGATAACATACTCTCTTCTTGGAGTTACAATGGCCTCAAATGTGCCATCTGCTAACTTTCCAAGAGGCTGAGTCTTTTCCTCATCCTTATACCATCCGCCTACGATTACACCGTTACGTGGATACTCAGTTTCGTAGTATAGAGCAACTGTTTGATCTGTTGATGTTGCAGTGCCAGATGTGGACAATTCAAGCTTGTATGTTGCAGAAGTCCAGATAGCATAGAAGTTGACTTCGTTAGTCTTCCTGTCTTGATCATCCTTAGTTCTGTCGTCATCCTTAACCTGATACTTGCTTTCAAGCGTTACGTGTGGAGTTGTAGCCTTTGGATCTATATCCCAACCTACATGTTGAAGTCCCTTCTCTGTAAGGTGAGGAAGTGTAAGGTGAGGAAGTGGATTCTTGTCGTTTTCAACATCGCCCCACTGAACTACGGCAGTGCTATCTTCTTTGATCCTAAGGTTTCTGATCGATGATGAATCGTTGATTGTGACGCTATCATCAGGTCCGTTTGTAAGCTTATATCCCTTGAATTCAAATTCAACGCTGACGCTGTCAGGATCTGTTGTGATAATATCTGACTTGTCATCAAGAGACTCATAGTACTCCTCAAGGTTTCTATGATACTTCACAGTCCAAACCTTTCTTGGTCTTACAATTGAGACAACCTGTGATGTACAAGCCTCATCTGTATACCACCCTACGTTGTACTTGTAGTAGATAGCATCAGTAAAGCCTGTGTTTGTTGCATCCACAGCCTCAAGTGTGAGCTTATAAACCTGTGGCTCCCAGATTGCGTATAGCGTAATATCTAGTGTTGATGTAGGCTTATATCCACCGCTGATTGCAGTTGTTGCATTTGGAGCTTCTGCCCATCCCTTGAACTTGTAGTACCACCCTGCAGGAACCTGAGGAATATAGTCAGTAAGTGTCAAGTCAATGGCTGTAGGAGCTGGTGCAAATGTTGCGAGAGCTACAACGTTTGATGTAAGTTCTTCACTATCTGGCAAGACTAATACACCTGAGCGCTCAACATATGTTTTACTGCTGTTGCTCTTATCAACATAACCCTGGAATGTCCAGTTCACTTTAGTATCAGGAATATTTATGCCTCCGAGAGTTTCATCCTCACCTTTGAGGTTGAGATCGAACTTGATCCTTGTCTGTTTCTTTGGTAGCTTATCAGAATCAATTCTATCAGTTTCTAAGATAGGATTTCCGCTTTCATCAATACTGTTATACCATCTCTTACTTTGATAATACACTGATGTCTGATATGGATATGTGAGTGCTCCTGTGGATGGATCAATCGTTGGGTAGTCTGTTGAGTCAGGGGCTGTGAGAGTTAAAACATATATTGTTGATTTACCCTTAAGGTCATAGATTCTATTCTCACCAACGTTGTCATCAATAGGTTCATCTGGTAATTTGTTTCCACTTGAGCCCCATTGCCAGCTCATATTCTCAAGACTTTCACCTTGAATTTCTGGGAATTGAGGGAATTTGGGGACATCAGATTGTGTATCTGCAAACTTAACGATAAGTGAGGTGTGCTCGGAAATCTCATAGTTCTGCAAGTTAAGACCGCTATCAATTACAAGCTGCTGTCCAATTGATGAATCAGTAGGAAGAGCGCTATTCTGATCTTGCACAAAGCCTTCAAGAGGATAATTAACATATTTGGTCAAGTCAGAATAAATAGTATTGTTGTATCTGAACTGAATTGTATATTTTTTCTCAGGAAGGATTGTCAATACATCAGCAACGTTTGTAATATTATTACCACTCACTGCATCTGCTGCAACTGTCCTGTACCACCCTGTCCCTGTCTTATAGTAGATAGTATATGACGGTTGAACCTCCGTTGTGTTAGTTCTACCAAGGAGGTTGAGATTTAAAGCATATACTCCCTTTTCCCAAACGCCATAAAGGTTGAGCACAGCATTTGGTGTTGCAACAGCAGGCTTAAGCTCAAGCCCCTTTTCATATGTGACTCTAGAAGCACCTTCTTGAGGAGGCGTATCTGACCAGCCTTTGAATATGTATCCTTTCACGCTGTATCTATCTGCGTCAGCTTCTCCTCCTGCCAGTGTGACAGATGCTTGATCACCCCAGATTGGAGTTACAGTAATATCACTGCTGATTACCTTACTAAGTGTTCCCTTGCCATTTTCATCTATGTAGTTGTCAGATCCGTACATCAATCCCCTTATTGGGAATTCAGAGAGTACAGAATCTTCTGTTATAGTTGTTCTTCCAGGAGCCTGTACACTGTAATTGATTGTAATGTACTTACGTGGAAGCTGAGGAACGATATAGCCATTGCCATCTAATGTACAAGTCTGTGTGCAGGTGGCATCTTTAAACCAGCCCTCACCTGTCTTGTACCAGAGGTTCTGTGTTCCCTGTTTGATAATGTTTTCATTTTCACCAATTTCGTAAGGAGCACTTATTGTAAGTTTATATACATTAGCCTTCCATGATGCATAGAGTGTTGTAGTCTCCTTATTAGGAACAAATGTACCGGTGATACCGATTGTAGCGTTAGCATTTGCAGACCCTATTGGCTGTTGTGTCTCGCTCCAGCCGACAAACTCATAGCCTGTCCATTCAGGTTTTGGATTTGGAAGAGTTACACCTACTGCATCGCCCCATAGAGCGTATACTGTGGTATTGCCCGAGACTTTAGCACCTGTGGCTATAGTTCCATCTGCGTTAATTATATTGCCATAGCCCTTGAAAGTCCTCTTTGTTTCAACAGGAGTATATGTTGGTGCCTGTGTAGTTGTGTATTGCCCGTTTACATCCTTAGCAGAATTGTAGTTGAATTCAAAATTTACTGTATATTTATCAACAGGAGCACCAAGCGATGTGACAATGTGATTTGCTAATGCTGCATCCCTATACCACTCTCCGTCTCCTACATTATAATATATCTTGCTAATACTATTGCTATCATCTAATTCATCAGATGGTGTTTCGCCATCTATTGATATTGGTGGATCTAACTTTACCTCGTATACATTAGGCTTCCAAACAGCATAAAGAGTTGTATCTGTAGACTTAAGGTTGCCAACTTCAGTATCACCGCTGATTGCATCAGCCTTGTATGTAGGATCATCAAGCTTGTTTGAAGACTCATCCCACCCAAGTAGGTTATATCCAACCCTCTTAATACCATTAATATTAAAGCTTACAGAGTCGTCAAACTTTGCGTA
The DNA here is from genome assembly GCA_945910645.1 of uncultured Spirochaetaceae bacterium. Taxonomy (GTDB): domain Bacteria; phylum Spirochaetota; class Spirochaetia; order Sphaerochaetales; family Sphaerochaetaceae; genus UBA9848. Next base: position 31,318 of record CAMDZB010000009.1, read on the forward strand.
TGCCTTAACATTCGCCTGAAGATTATTTGCCACAATCTCGAGCGTCTTAGTATCATCTGAGTATTTTACATACTCTGTATTTCCATCCTGCGATGTGAACGCCGTAAGACGAGCCTGACGAGATGGAATCTGTGGAGGATAGATCGTGCTATCCTTTGTGTTAAGCTTTAAGCTGTATGTCTTTTGAACCACATTAGACTCAACTGTAGTGACAGGATTCTTCAACGTGCTGTCGCTGTAGTACACTCCGTTTTTGTAGTAGAGCGTCTTTTTAAGCGTTGGAGTGCCAGTTGTGGTGTATTCATCGTAGAGCTCAAGCGTATATGTCTTATACTCCCATACAGGATATATATTAATATTGTTAGATGTAGGAACAAATGAGAGTGGCTGTTTGATTATGCTTTCCTGATCAAATCCGTTGTCGTTCTTAAGCGACCAGCCTTTAAACACCTTCTGTGATGGATCTTGAGGTACAGCATCTAGAAGCCCAATAGGCGATGGGGATGTGCTCCATGATGCCTTTACAGTTTCATCCCCTGTTATTGAAAGTCCTACAACACTTCCATCAGCAGGTATGTATGGAGGATAACCCATGAATGTAAATCTAGACTGATATTGCTTTGTGCCTTTATCACCATCTACAGTATCGTTACCCACGACTGCGTTTACAATCCAGACCTTTTCAGGAAGTGGACGACCCCTTTTTGGGTCTTCCTCACCATATTCGCCTATAGTTGGGAATCCAGGTTCGTCCGAAGGTAGATAATCGCCATTTTCAGTCCTTTCATACCATTCCGTTGTACCTGGTTTGTTGTAGATTTCTGTGTATATTCTATCAATGTTAGTTGCGCCGTTTGGGTCGAGCGTGAGCTTTGTGTATGGGATTTCCTTCCACCACGCATGAAGAGGAGGATTATCATCTACACCAGGCTTATATGGGAATGTAACAAAATTAGTAACTCTTTCACTAGTATCCCCCTTTGCTGCTGTCGCCCATCCTTGGAAGATATGGCCATGCCATTCAACCTCTGGGGGTGTTTCAACGCCTACTGAACTATCCTTATCCCAGTTCAATTTTGCAAGAGAATCCTCATATATTTTTACAGTTGATAATATTGCACCCTTACTGTTGATTACTTCTTCCCCGTTGACCGTATAATTCTTAAACGAATATGTTACTGGAATCTCAACATCCGGTTCATCATCTTGACTATCATTATTTTCTTGAGCAGCATCAGGTTCACTCTCAACAAGTGCTCCACCATCTATAAAGAATTTGACATTAAATGTTTGCGATTGAATATCTGAGAGTGAAATGAAAGGTGTTGATGCTTCTTCTTCTTTAAACCAGCCTGCGTCAGTTTTATACCATATCTTGTATGGATTGCCGCTTTCATCAACAGTATTTTCAAGTGTTAATGCAGAGACTTTTGCCACCCAATTTGGATATAAAATAATGTCTTTATTCTCAGTGGATACGAGTTCTACAGCCTCGTCAATTGATGTGACTATATTTACTCCGTTTGCTGTTTTCCATGATTCGTATTTATAACCCTTTGTAGATGCTAGAACTACACTTTCATCAGGAAGACCTTCATCGTAAGTGCCATCTACACTAAATACTGGTTTTGCGGTGCAAGACTCTGTAATTTTAACATCATCTTTGATACTTCCGTCTGCGTTTGTTAAATCATGTCCGTCCTCACCATATATATACTTCTCAAAAGCATAGTTAACTATAACATCATTAAAGGCGCTACTATCAAGAAGGTTTGGATATGTGTCGTTTGGATCTTTGAGAGCAAAGTAAATTGTATATTCTTTCTTAGGAAGTGTTTCTTCAACTCCAGTTGAAGAATCTACAACAGACGTTAAAATTGATGTTATCTTATCTCCTATGCAGTCTGCATTTGTATACCAGCCGTCGTTTGTCCTATACCAGATAGCCTTGAGTGTGTTATCTTTTGTTGCATCCCCTTTCTCAAGTGACACCTTATATACATTTGGAGTCCAGTATGCATAGTATTCAAGATCGCTTTCAGGCTGTTCTTTGGTGATATCAACGATTGTTGAACTTGCAGTTGGATTTACATCCGTAGTCCATCCCACAAATGTATATCCACTTATTGTTAGTTCATCGCTTGTATATGCGCCCTTAAGTGGAGAGCCGCTCTGCCATTGTGCTACAGCTTGGTTAGACTCTTCAACGCGATGCTCCTCTATTGAAATAGAGCCACCCATGAATTTACCATCTCTTGAGATAAACTCTTTTCCATCAAGCGTATGCCCATAATATGCTTTAGAGTATATTTCTTCTTTTGTATCTTGTATATTTACTTCAGCTTTTACTGCTTCTGGAACATTTAAGTGATATGTTACTGTATATGAGACAGGATCTAATGATAGACCACTTTCACTATTAAATATTGGCTCATTGTTATTAATCACATTACTAGAGTTGTCGTCATCAAAAAACCATCCGTTGTTTTTAGAATAATACAGATAGCCAGGTGTATTACTTGCATCCTTCACTCTATCAAGTTTTAACATAAGAAGATCCGTTCGTACCCAAACTGCTTCATAGTAAACAATGTAGTTCTCTTCAACCCACTTACCTACATCCTTAGCAGGTTTTTTTACAGACGCATCTGCTGCGTTCCAATTGCTCTTAATTTTCCAGTTGTCGCCATCAAGAATAGTTTTAGCATCTTTAGGGACATAAGCATTCCATTCAACAAATGTTGAGGAGGTCTTGCCTATGGCCATGTTTTCAACATAACCTGGAATGTCGATAGCATAATAATCTTTCCATACTGCATTAAGAGTATATGGACTTGTACCATTTGCGACGATGCTATTAACAGTGCTGTTGGATGCAAGGTATCCGTCCGCTCTGACAATAACTGTTTGGTTTTCATCTGTAGCCTTATATGACTCGAATGTGTATGTGTAGTCTATTTTTCTGTGCTTCGATGTATCAGGAACGCCTTGAAGATTGTAGTTGAAGACTGATGTATACACCTTTGTTGGCAGTTCAATCTTTTCAATCTTATTCTCAGCGCCTAGATTCTTGTCACTATACCAGCCGTGATCTTTCCAGTAGTAAGCAGTAGTTGTGCCTTTTTCTGAATTTTCTGTATTTGGAGTGAAATTGAATTCATATACCTGGCTCGACCAGACAGCCTTGAATGTTATTGTGTCGTTTTGTACATCTGTATCTTCAGGATCAGGTGTATATGAACCTTTTAAGTTTGTGCTGTCTTCTTTTCCTACTATTTTCCAACCCTCAAATGTATATCCGTTTGGGACGATAGGTTCTGGCAATGTTAATGGCGATGCCGTCCAAGATGCCACTAGTGTAACATCCTCCATTATTGTCTCCACAAGTTTACCAGCTCTATCTATAGCGATGACATCAGGAGCGCCTTTTTTATAAAAACCCTCAAGGGTAAATGAGTATGAAGTCTTTTCTTTTCCTTGGAAATTCTTCTTTGTTTCATAGAAGTCATTGCCGCTGAACTCAGGAACATTCAAGTCAAAGTTGATTGTTCTTTTCTTTGCGACTTTGTTTACATCAACAACTGTATCGCCTGAAAGTTTATTACTTTCCTCAACATCTTTTGACCAAGAATTATTGCTTGTGTTGTAGTAAAGAGTGATATAAGACATCGATGTTGCATTTTTGTAGTCAAACGTAACCTTGTGATTGCTGCCCGATTTAAGCATTGCTGTTAGTGTAACAACTGATTTTTTTGGCTCATATATTCCAGTTGCAGAAACTGCCTCTGTTAAACCACCATCCAAAGACCAGCCTACAATCTGGATAACCGATGTAGAACCTGAAGTGCTCGAATCAAGGCCTGCCTCTTTAACGACCTTACTAAGATCGATAGCACTTCCCTCATTAATTGGCATGGATAAAACTGCCTCAACTTTTACAGGAGAAGCACTTTTTGGTTCATTTATTTTTGCTCTCTGAGTATCAATCTTACCATCAGCCTGAATATACTTTACTCCGTTTACTGAGTAACCTTGGAATGTGTAATCAGCGTTCGTAAGAGTTCTAGGAGCTGGTTTTTTTGCTGTTGACAATGGAATTGCAAATGAAATCGTATTGCTTTTTTCAGGAAGTGTGATTGCGCTTGTCGCTGGCTTGGTTCCCTTTGCATCAGTATACCAAACGCCAGGCTTGCTCTCATCAACATCGCCGTTTTCCTGATAAACAGGCTTGTAGTACAAAGCTCTTGTACCCTGCTTGGTGACGTTCTCATCATCTGACGTGAGAATAAGCATGTGTATTCCTGAACCTTTTTCTGGCTCCTGAAGCGAAGCTCCAGATCCATTATTGCCAGAGTCTTTCCCGCCTTCTGTGTTACAGCTAAACAAAAGAGTTGCGACAAGTAAAAGTGGTAGAATGTATTTTGCGATTCTTTTCATACAGCATAGTTCTCCTAGATTAAACCAAGATCAAGATACATATTTATAAATATATATAATTACAAGCAAATTGTAAACAATTTTGGGGATCTGTGCGTTGAGAAAAGAGGTCTTTTTAGGGCAAATTACGCTGTTTCTTACTTGCTGAGCTTTGCGTAAGTCTGAGCAATGTTAGTGCAGAAGTCGCCGATGTGTTCAAGCTGACGCGTCATATCAAAGAGAAGAAGCTCCTTTTGTATGTTTTCGCTCGTCTCCTTCATTCGCTTTTCAACGTAGGAAACAAGGTTGGACCTCTCCTTGTTGATCCTATTTTCAAACTCATATGACTTCATCAGATCCATCTCTTTGACGTTAGTCTTGATGTGCACGCTGATAAACTCAAGGTAAGATGTCACCATGTCGATATAGTACACGATGCGGCTCTCAGCCTCTGATGAGAACACATAGCCTTCCCTTGAGCGCTTCTCTGCATCGCATACGAGGGTATAACAGCTGTCTGTGATGGACTCAAGCTCGTCAATTCCACGTATGTAACCTGTAAGGTTATTAACAATGCTGCTCGATGGAGACTGCTTCATAAGGTCAACGCAGATTGATGTTAACACCTCCTGCATCTCATCGGCATAGTTCTCATCATCCTTCATCTTTTGAACAAGGCTCTTAAGCTCATCCCCGTGGAGGAACAAGGAGCTCTTAAAGCTCTCAAGCATCTTGAGCGCAACCTCAGAGAGATGCCAAACCTCATCCTTAACAGCGCCAAGGTAGAGTTCAGGCGCCTGGGAGTACGAGATTGCAGATGAGATTGAAAAGGCGTACTTCTTGTGTCCCGTATCGCTCTCTTTTTCAGGGATCATACGTTCAATGAGGCGCGAAAGCTGATTTACAAACGGGAAGAAGATAACCGTATTAAGTAGGTTGAACACAGTATGGAACATAGAGAGGAAGAACGGAAGGTTATGGGCAAGGCTCGCCCCTGACTCTGTAAAGATGTTTCCCGGCGTGATGTAGTTCACAAGAATCATCAGCGGCTTTAGGAAGATTAGTGCTATCACGCTTCCTATCACGTTAAAAAGCATATGAGCCATAGCCGCCCGCTTTGCATTCACATTCGTGCCGATTGATGAGAGCATGGCTGTGACTGTGGTACCTATGTTTTGCCCAAGACAGAGCGAGGCTGCCGCATAGGGGCCAATCCACCCATTGAACGCAAGCATGATGGTAAGCGTCATTGTGGCTGCAGACGACTGTATTATCGCGGTGAGGGCAAAGCCTATAAGCGTACAGAGTATCATGTTGATCACGGTAGGCTCACCTATCCGCCGTGTAAATGAGAAGAAATCCACGTTTGTATCAGGGCTCGGGATGGCACCTTGAATAAAGTACATGCCTAAAAACAAGAGCCCTAACCCTACGAACACATCCGTGAGGTTCAGAAGCTTATCCTTCTTTGCAAAGAGAAGCGGAAATGATATAAAAAGCAACAAAAATGCGCAAAGTGTGAGGTCAAATTTAACCCCGAAGATGGAAACAATCCATGCAGAAACTGTGGTTCCTATGTTTGCACCCATTATCACGCTGATGGCCTGGGGCAATGTGATAAAACCCGCATTTGAAAAGCCAACAACCATCACAGTAGTTGCAGACGAGGATTGCACAAACGCTGTGATTACAAGGCCTGTAAGAACGCCCGTAATTCTATGTTTAGTCATAAGATGGAGAATGTTCTCCATCTTCTTTCCCGCAACCTTCTGAAGACCACCGGAAAGGAGCCTCATGCCGTAAATAAAAAGGCCAATGCTACCAAGAAACTGAAGGACTGACGCAATAACTTTCACTTAAAACACTACTCCTTTCACTTATCACCTTTTTTAAACTTCTCTTTCATCGCTATGTTCACAGATTGGGGCACAAAGAAAGAGACATCATGGCCGTGGAACGCAAGCTCCCTGACTATAGATGAACGAATCACTCTGTACTGTTCCTTTGCAGGGAGAAATACTATCTCAAGATCGCTGTTAAGTATCCTGTTTGTAAGGGCAATTTCAGACTCGTAGTCGTAGTCTGATGAGTTTCTCACTCCCCTTACAATCGTGTCGATATTATGCTCTTTTGCATAGAGTGCAACAAGGCTGTCTGTGGTATCAACGACAACGTTTTTTAAGTGTTTAAGACAGTCCTCTAAAAGGACTCGCCGCTCCTCTGATGTAAAAATTGCGTTTTTTGCGCTATTTTGCGCTACCACCACTCTTACAGTATCAAAGAGTGCACTTGCACGTGTTATGATGTCTATATGTCCGTTTGTGGGTGGATCGAATGAACCAGGGATCATAGCGTCGACTGTTTTCACTGACGCAAATCCTCAACCATGGTTTTGATGCTATCGAATTGTTCTTTTGACTCAAAAATCATCTCTTCTACAATCTTAAACTCAAATACATTTTTGTTTCGTCTAAGGCGCTCGTCAAAGACGTTTTCATTTTTTAGAATCGACACCTTAGCAAAACGGCCTGACCCCATGTATGACACCTTCTCCTTGTCCGACGGATTAAGTTTTTTTCTGGCCTCATCAAGGGCGCAGTCGAAGTGTACATAGCCATCGTCATACGAGAGAGCCTCTGCGATATACGCAATGGGCTTACCGCATAACTTACATGTGTTTTCAGGTTCTTTTACGTGTAGATCTTTATTATCCTCAGGAGAGAGGGATATATATTTTTTCTTGATGTTTTTTCGTGTTGTATACGGTGTAAAAGCTAACAACTCGCCCCGATTCTTACTTTTCTTTTGAAGACTCTGGGAGCGAGTTTGCTTGTCGCGAAGTTTAAAACGATTGTCTTTATTATTTGGATACACTTGCTCCTATCTTCTCTTTGACCTTTGCACCCTTTCCAACCTTGCCACGTAGATAGTAGAGCTTTGCTCTTCTTACTTTACCGTGACGAGTAACTTCAACCTTTTCTACTCTTGGGCTTGAAAGTGGGAATATTCTCTCAACTCCAACGCCGTATGATATCTTTCTTACTGTGAAGGTTCTTCTAATTCCTGAGTTATTAAGAGCGATAACAGTGCCTTCAAAAATCTGAATTCTCTCTGTTGTACCCTCCACTATCTTGAAGTAGACCTTAACTGTATCACCAATAGAAAACGTCTCTTTTTCTGGTGTTGATTGTTCGTTTTCAATCTTCTTAATGTAATCCATTATATCACCCTTTTACACTTAACTTTGATTTTTTGAATTTTCTATATAAGTCTATACGATTCGCTCTTGTTTTTTCAAGTCTTTTTGTATTTCTCCACTCTTTAATTTTAGCATGGTCTCCAGAAAGGAGGATATCGGGCACCTTTTGCCCCTCATACTCGTATGGGCGTGTGTAGAGCGGATACTCCAAAAGTCCGTTAACAAAGCTCTCCTCATCAAGGCTTTCTGGAGTAATCACTCCTTCGATTAAGCGATATATTGCATCTATCATCACAAGGGTTGCAGTTTCGCCTGATGATAGTACGTAGTCGCCAATGGAGAGTTCATCTGTTACAAACGTATCGATAACGCGCTGATCCATCCCCTCGTAGTGGCCTGCGATAAAGATGAGCTCATTCTCCTTTGAAAGCTCGTATGCCTTATCCTCTGTAAATAGCTTACCAGACGGCGTTGGATAGATCACACGCTTATTTTCAGCCTTGATTGAGTGAAGTGCCTTAAACAGCGGCTCAGGCTTTAGGATTAACCCAGCGCCTCCTCCATATGGCTCATCGTCACATTTATGATGTTTATCCTCTGCAAACTTCCTAAAATCAAGGTACTTTACGCTTATTAGTTTTTTATCGATTGCTCGCGACGGGATGGATGTTGAGAAGAAGCCCTTAAATACCTTTGGAAATAGCGTTAGAATTGTGATTTTCATGATAGTTTTATAACTCTAAAAGTTCCCCGTTTAGAAGTTCAATTGTTCCTTTTTCTATGTCCACATCTCCAACAAACACCTTCATGTATGGAAGTAAAAAGCGCTTCTTGTCGCCTCGTTCTATCTCTAAAAGCAGGCTCTGAGCGCCATCGATTAGGCTTACGCATTTTCCTACATTCAAGCCGTTGTATTCAACCTCGAGTCCAATTAAATCTGATGTGTAAATCTCGCCTTTCTCAAGCTTATGAGCCTTTGAGCGTGGGGTATAGACTTTGGATGAGGAATACTTCTTTGCATCCTCTGGTGTGTTGATGTTTTTAAAATGGATTAGAGTTGTAAATGACTGATTTCCAGAAACGTCCTTGATACTATCAACCTCTTCCTCAGTAACAGTGCCGTTCTTCTTTACAATCTTGAGGCGGTCGCCCTTACGAATGTGCTTAGAGCTTCCGCTGAAAAAGAAAGCCTTGATGGTTCCATCAAGGCCATATGAAGAGTTTAATGTTGCTGTTAACAACTCCTCTTTCAGTCAATAATCTCCAATATTGCATGCTTACCTGATTTTACAGAAACAGCTGAAAGTAATGTGCGGATAGATTTTGCAATGCGCCCCTGTTTACCAATGACCTTACCAATGTCTTCTGGTGCTGTGCGCAGTTCAATAACAATGGACTTCTCACCTTCAACCATTTTTACATCGACCTGGTCTGGTGAATCTACAAGCTTCTTTGCTATAAATTCAATCAACTCTTTTTCCATATATTACTTCTCCATTTGTATTCCGTTTTTGTTAAGGATCTTCTTTACTGTCTCGGAAGGCTTGGCACCTTTTTTAAGCCAGTCCTTTATTCTGTCCTCCTTAAGAAAAACTTGGTTATCTTTTTCTACAGGATGATAATATCCTAATTCTTCAATAGCGGCTGCAGTTCTAGAGAGCCTGGAATCTGATACAATAATTCTGTAATAAGGTCGCTCTTTCTGACCCATTCGCTTCAATCGCATACTTACCATACGAATTTAATTCTCCTATACCTTTTAAAAGTTACCCTAACATTCCAAATTTTTCAAGTAGGGCGGCTTGTATTTTCTTATTTTTGGTTACTTTCTTCATAGTTAGTTTGATTTTTTCAAACTTTCGTATAAATCTATCCACATCCGATACGCTCACGCCTGCTCCCTTTGCAATTCGCTTTCGTCGTGGAGGTCCAATAAGGCGGTAGTTATCCCGTTCCTTTTTGGTCATTGAATAGATGATGGCCTTCTCTTTTTTAAAATCATCAAGGTTGAGCGCATCTGTATCGACTGTACTCATTCCCGGAATCATCGAGATGAGCTTCTTTGCCCCTCCCATCTTGTTTACACTCTCAAGCTGCATAAGGTAGTCGGCAATCGAAAACGTGGATGACTCAAGGCGCTTTTGAAGCTTCTCGGCCTCCTCTTCATTAATCACGCTCTCTGCTTTCTCAACAAGGCTTACCACGTCTCCCATGCCAAGGATTCTTGATGCGGCTCTCTCAGGATAGAACTGTTCAAGATCCTCCTTCTTCTCACCAACACCGACAAACTTGATGCTCCTATGCGTTACAGATGCAATTGATAGCGCAGCTCCTCCCTTTGTGTCCGAGTCGAACTTTGTTAATATAACACCTGTTATACCCACCTTTTCATCAAACACCTTTACTATGTTTGCCGCTTCTTGGCCTAATGACGCATCAGATACAAATATCTTTTCATCAGGATGTACACTTGATGTGATCCTAGAAAGTTCATCCATAAGCTCATCATCAAGCGATAGGCGGCCTGCTGTATCAACAATCATTACGTTGTATTGATTCTTCTTTGCAAACGCTAATGCATCGTTTACAACGCTGACTACATCATCTGTGTTCTCGTTTGCAAATACAGGAACTCCTGCATCCTCGCCCACTATTTTTAACTGTGTGATTGCAGCGGCTCTCTTTAAGTCTGCAGCAACAAGGAGTGGGCGCTTCCCGTCTTTCTTAAGCTTGTATGCAAGCTTTCCTGCTGTGGTGGTTTTACCATTACCCTGAAGACCCATCAGCACTATTGTTGATACGACATCCGGACCTTTTAACTTAAGGGTAGGCTCATCGTCCCCCTTAAGCATTGCTATGATCTTGTCGTTGACTATTTTAATAAACTGTTCGCGAGGGTTGATGCTCTTTAGTACCTTCTCACCCTTTGCCTCTTCAAGCGTTGAGTTTACAAAGCGGCGCAGGACTCTTAGGTTTACATCTGCATCAAGAAGGGCGTTTTTTATCTCCTCAACTGCCTCTTCTACATTCCTTTCTGTGATCTTTGAGTTTCCACTGAGTTTTTTAAAGACTTCCGAAATTCTCTTACTGGTATTTTCAAACATAGTTATAAATATATTCTATATGCGTTTTTTTGACAACTTAAAGGCAGTAAGAGATGCAATAATGACTGTCAGTTCATACCTTTTTTTCTAAGAAGTATGTTCTCTGAGTACTTTGTTACAAATACAAGATTAGACGGGCGGAATGGGATTGTGATTCGCTTCTCCTTCTCACCGTACATGTTACCCACAATCTCGGTTTCCTTTCTAGATGAGTTGTAGCATACGATCGTCACATTTTCATCATACCTTATGTTAGGCGATGAGATTGTGTACACTCCACCGTTTACGCGTAAAACTGTTGTTTGATTAAACCAATCCGGCACTTTTACATCCGTTTCTGTTGGTGCGTTAATTTCAACCTTTAAGTTAACATCTTTATCAGAGCGTGAGACGCGTAAACTCCATTCACCTTCGATGTAATATGGCAGTATGATGTCAGGAATCGTAAAGTAGTGTTTAACGCCGTCTGTTGCCTTAACTGCGATGCTTTCCCACGATAAGAGTCCATCGGGAGACGTGAGCGTGACAAGAAGTTCATCGTTTTCTGAATTTGAGTGAAAGCTTAGGTTCAAGATGATGGATGGATCCGACACATCCTTGACGTAGAACACCTCAATCTCATCGATAATAAGGTCTGTGGATGTACACGAAAATATGAGACTTAAAAAGATTAGCAATAAAACAACAAGTGCCCGCCTCTTTCTCATCTTACTCAATATCACCGTAGATGAGCTTTGACTCAACAGGCGCGGCGTACGACTTTAACACCTGGCTGCTTACGGCAAGCTTCTGTGTTTTGAAGCGCTTTTCATCCTCCTGGCTCTCAAGTGAGGTGTACTTGCTCTTGAATCTGTCCGTTTTGTTTACCTTGTCGTATGCATAGTAGTCAAACGGATAGAGCGTATAGTTGAGTCTGATTCTCTTCTCTATCTCAAGAGCCGCATCATCTGGTTTTTCAAAGTCTGATGTTATCTCCTCACCAAATGCGATTGTAACCCTGCCCTTAGGCTTAGAAATGCCCCTTGTGATCGACATAAGATCATCAAGTGGCTTCTTTTTGTATGAGCCGTGAAGAAGCGAAAGGAGTATCTCCTTTGCCATGCTGACATCGTTTGGGTTCTTCTCGTATGAGATGGATACAGGAATGATCGAGAGCTCCTTTAAAAGCGATGAGAAATCTCCATCCTTTCGCTTTGATAGCACCATCATTTTGATGATTGCAGGCACAACCCTATCAACACCGTCTTTACTACGTCCTGCGTTTCCTGCAATCCAAACTGAGTCTTTACCCTCACGGATTGTATCAAATATATATGATGAAAGGTTTAGAGACGCCTCGTACTCCTCTCTTAGGTTTAAGCCTCTGAACACTTTTACGCATCCTAAGAGCCCAAAGTATGCTGATGCCTGCTTATTCATATAGAGGTTTGACCCTGCTGCAGCCTTTACACACTGGCCGTTCTTACTCATAAGCGAATGTACAAGGAAGGCGCTGTCAAGGATAATATCCCTGTGATTTGATATAAAGACGTGCGAGCGTGATAGATCAAGTTTTTCAAGCCCTTTAACATAAAACCCATCAGTAGACCCCTCTATCACAAGCGGCATAATGAGGTTTGTAACAAGCGTTCGCTGAAAATCACGCCAGCTCTCTACGCTCCCGAGAAGGTAGTAGAAGTTACGAACAACATCGTCATCCCTCTTAAAGCTCTTGATAAACTCAGAGTCTGAGCGTTTTCTTAGCGCAGCCCTGTAGAGCCCCTTTAGCGTGTGTTCAAGAAAGATTGGGTTGTCTTTAATATAGGCTGCAGCCTTGATTGCATCCTCGCCCTCGAATGGCGCGATTGCCTTGTACTTTTCGTTATCCATTATCGCTTCCTCTTGTCCTCTATGAGTTCATTTGCCTTCTTGAGTCTCTTTCTTTCCCTTCTTCTTCTGATCTTCTTCTTGATCTTTACTATAAGTATGATTATGACCACAACGATCACGATTACAACTATTATCAGTATAAGTAGGATCACAGAGAACATGTTCCATGACACAAAGAGTTCTGATGGCCTAATGTTTGAGTGGATGTCTCTTCTGCCATCTGGAGCATAGAATCTTTCGTTGATAAGAGGAATATCCCCGCTTCCCTTGCTGAACGTCTTTGCAAGGTAGATTGGAGCTACCCAGGCTTTCATTTCTGCACCATTTTCAAGATAAACTATGCTGTTGTCGAAGTTTATGATCGGGTTCTTATCCTTATCGCATGGCGTCAGCTTAATCAATCCCTTTGAGAGGGATGAAACTGTGCCAATCATCCTAAGCGAGTATAGATCTGTTACAATCTTGTAGTACTTATCTTTATCAACCTTGTTCCAAACACCATCCTCGAATATCTCTACATCGTAAACCTTATTTAGGATCATCCTGTTCTTATTTGCCTTAAAGCGTAGCCCTGAGAACTGAAGATTTGCAGAAGACATGTACTTTGAAAGCGATACTGCAACTTCTACTGCAGATACAACCTCATTACCCTTTATATATAGCGTGCATACAGGGTACCCTGCTCTGCCGTCAGGTCCATTACCAAGCGAGTTGATGCTAAATATATCGTTTACTGTAATGTCACCTTTGTAAAATGTCCTTCTGATAAGTCCTACAGGCAACACAGCGATTTGAGCCTTATCCTCTTTTGTATTGTTGTTGTACATATAAAGGAGCGAGTCTACAAGGAAGTTGCTAAGGTTTGTCTCTTTAACCTTGTAGTTCCATGTATCCTTCTCTGATGCAAAATTGATTGGACTTCTCATAATAACATCATCGCTCTTTACGTTAAATGCGTTAAGATAAGTGTTGTTGATCTTCTCCTTCCACTCTCTGATCATCGGTTGGAGAGCCTCATCCTCACGTAGAGCAGTTGTGATTGGATGAAGCTTATATGTTACGAGTTTCCAGCTATCGTCATTGTCATCCTTCTCGAGGCGCAATATACCAAGGTAAACCCCGTATGAGCCTGCTGATGCGATAACCGTGTTATTCACAACAATAGGCTCCTTAAGGCTTGTATGAGTGTGTCCTGAGATGATGAGGTCTATGCCATCTACGTTTGCAGCAAGTAGTTCATCCTCAGACTCCTTCTTATTCTTGCTTGTTCCTGTGTGCGAAAGACAGACGATTAGATCCGGATTCACCTCGCTCTTGATCCTCTTAACCATTGCATCTGCGCTCTTGATCATCGGTAAGAACTCAAGATCGGTCTCTGGAGTGTAACGCTGCGCATCAAGCCCCATAAGGGCAAATATTGCAACTCTCACGCCTCCCTTATCAACCACAACGTAATCATCAAGGTTAAGGGAGTTAAGTGAGCTCTTTGTGTAATCTGCGTTTGCAATCTTAACAAGTGGAACTTTATACTCATCGCCCCTCTTCTTGATAAGAGTATTGTACATATTTGTGATGCTGTCATCGCCAAAGTCAAACTCGTGATTTCC
>CAMDZB010000010.1 GCA_945910645.1 uncultured Spirochaetaceae bacterium
CTGTTGTTATCAAATAGTGAGTCTACAGCTTCCTGAAGAAGTCTCTTTTCGTTTCTGATGATGATCTCAGGTGTGTGTAGCTCAAGGAGCTTTCTTAGACGGTTATTTCTGTTTATAACTCTTCTATAAAGGTCGTTGAGGTCTGAGGAAGCAAAGCGTCCGCCGTCAAGCTGTACCATTGGGCGAAGGTCTGGTGGAAGTACAGGGATGACTGTTAGAATCATCCATTCAGGTCTGTTTCCTGATGATCTGAACTTCTCTACAACCTCGATTCTCTTAAGTAGGTTAAGGCGCTTTGTGCTGTCGCCTGAGAGTTCCTTTTCTGTTCTGTGCTGTATTTCACGAAGGCTCTTTGCAAGCTCATCAAGGTTGATTCTTGCAAGTAGAGTTCTGATGGCCTCAGCACCCATCTCTGCAACAAATGAACCCTCGCCAAAGCGTGCGATGTTCTTTGCATAATCCTCTTCAGAAAGGATCTGCATCTCCTGAAGCTCTGTATCTCCCGGTGAGATAACAATGTACTTTTCATAGTATAGAACAGACTTAAGATCAGTTCTTGAAATGCCAAGAAGAAGTGCGATTCTCGATGGCGATGAGCGGTAATACCAGATGTGTGAAACAGGACATGCAAGTGTGATATGACCCATTCTTTCGCGTCTTACGTCACAGCTTGTAACCTCAACTCCACATCTTTCGCAGATTACGCCCTTGTATCTAATTGATTTGAACTTACCGCAGTAGCATTCCCAATCCTTAGTTGTACCAAAGATTCTCTCGCAGAAGAGGCCGTCCCTTTCCGGACGCTGAGTTCTATAGTTGATCGTTTCTGGCTTCTTAACCTCGCCGTATGACCACTGTTTGATCATCTCAGGTGATGCCAATCTAATTCTAATGTTATTAAAATCTTGTATATCTTTCATAAAACTCCTACCCCTTATTTAATGCGGTTAGCAATTATATCTTCATCTCTCTCTGTGAGAGCTACCTGTTTACCTGTTGAGTCGAACACCTCCATATCAAGACAGAGACATCTAAGCTCTTGAACAAGCACGTTGAATGCCTCAGGAGTTCCAACGCTTGATGTCGGCTCACCCTTAACTATATTGTCGTAAACCTTAGTTCTACCCTTCTTATCATCAGACTTGATTGTGAGGATCTCCTGAAGAGTGTTAGTAGCACCGTATGCCTCAAGTGCCCAAACCTCCATTTCTCCGAATCTCTGACCACCAAACTGAGCCTTACCACCAAGCGGCTGCTGTGTAACAAGCGAGTATGGACCGATTGCTCTGGCGTGCATCTTGTCGTCTACTAAGTGGTGTAGTTTTAGATAGTAAATGTATCCGCAGAACACTGGGTTTTCAAATCTTTCACCTGTGCGGCCATCATAGAGCCACTGCTTTGAGTTAGCAGGAAGGCCTGCCTTCTTCATCTCCTCTTCGATTGCATCCATTGATGCGCTCTGGAATACAGGAGTCTCATACCACTTATCAAGTGCAACACCTGCCCATCCAAGCTCTGTTTCCATAAGCTGACCGATGTTCATTCGTGATGGCACACCGAGTGGGTTCAAACATACATCAAGTGGAGTTCCATCCTCCATAAATGGCATGTCTTCCTCAGGAAGGATTCTTGATACAACACCCTTGTTTCCGTGTCGTCCTGCCATCTTATCACCCTGCTTTAGCTTACGTTTTGATGCAATTTGGATCTTAACCTGTTCCTCAACGCCAGACTGAAGCTCATCACCATCTATACGTCTTAAGCGGTTAACTCCGATCACGACACCCTCAACTCCGTGCTCAACGATAAGGGATGTATTCTTAACCTCACGTGCCTTTTCTGAAAGCACAGCAGCAAGCAGTGACTGCTCCGGAGTCTGTTCACCCTCGGCTTTTGGTGTAACCTTACCAACAAGGATGTCGCCTGATTTTACGTAAGTTCCAACCTTTACAATACCATCCTCATCAAGTGAGCGTAGCATCTTATCAGAAACGTTTGGAACATCAGGTGTAAACATCTCCATTCCAAGCTTTGTCTCTCTGAGTTCAATGCTCTTTTCAATAATATGAACTGATGTGTAGATGTCCTCTTTTACAACTCTCTCTGAGATAAGAACAGCATCCTCGTAGTTGTAACCGTTCCATGGAACAAATCCCACGAGTATGTTACGACCAAGTGCAAGTTCACCCCTATCTGTTGCAGGACCGTCTGCGATCACCTCACCTGCTTCTACCCTGTCGCCTGTGTTTACTATAGGACGCTGGTTAAGGCATGTTTCATCGTTAGTTTTCTTGTTCTTCTTAAGCTCGTATACGTCAACCTGACCCTTAATTTCAGGATTGTCAGGACGAACTATGATCTTAGTTGAAGATACGTAGTCCACAACGCCGCTTCTCTTAGCTTTAGCAACAACACCTGAATAGTATGCGGTCTTTCCCTCCATTCCGGTTCCTACGCGTGGAGCCTCTGGGAATAGCAGTGGTACAGCCTGGCGTTGCATGTTTGCACCCATAAGTGCACGGTTAGCATCGTCGTGCTCAAGGAATGGAATAAGAGATGCTGCAACTGAGATTACCTGCTTTGGAGATACATCCATGTAGCTGATATCCTCAGGCTTCTGTTTGCTGTAGTCACCACGTTTTCTTACAGATACTTCACTCTCCTTAAATGAACCGTCATCGTTGAGCTCTGCAGTTCCCTGAGCGATGTATACCTCATCCTCTTCGAATGCATCAAGGTATTCGATTTCCTTTGTTGCCTTTCCATTCTTAACAACTCTGTATGGAGTCTTTAAGAAGCCGTACTCGTTAACCTTTGTATAGTTTGCAAGCGATACGATAAGACCGATGTTCTGACCTTCTGGAGTCTCAATTGGACACATACGGCCGTAGTGAGTATAGTGTACGTCACGAGCCTCGAATCCTGCTCTCTCTCTGTTAAGACCGCCAGGACCAAGAGCTGTGATTCTTCGTTTGTGTGTAAGCTCTGAAAGTGGGTTGGTCTGATCCATGAACTGTGAGAACTGGGATGATCCAAAGAAGTCCTTAACTGCTGCAATGATTGGTTTGATTGAGATTAAATCCTGAGGACGTGCGTTGTCAGGATCTGTTGCAAGCATCCTATCTTTAATTGTAGCTGCAACTTTTACAAACGCTGCACGAAGCTGGTTTGTGAATAGCTCGCCTACTGAGCGGACTCTTCTGTTTCCAAGGTGGTCGATATCATCAATTGCCCTGTCGCCCTGTGATACGCTGATTAGATACTTGAGCGTGTCTACAAAGTCGTCGAATGAGAGGACTGAAGAGGAGCTCTTCTTTCCATCGTTTGAGTGGAACTTTGCATTGAACTTATAGCGTCCTACATCGCCAAGATCGTAGTATCTCTCGTCTGTAAACTGATGCTGGAACTTACCGCGAAGAACAGCCAAGTCCTCCTCTGAGCTTGGGATGATCTCATTGCGTCCCATGCCGTCGTAGACCTGTTTTAGTACTTCACGGATATCAGGCTCATCATAGCCGTCCTGTCTGTTGATGTGTGCTTCTTCCTTATCGAAACACTGGATAATTGTCTCGTATTTGAGTCCTCCGTTTGGACCTTCAAGGTCAATGACTTCAACCTTATCAATTCCGCATTTTAGAAGCTTATCAACCTCAATTGCGTTAAGGCGGTCACCTGCACGAAGGATCTTGTTGCCGTCTTTATCATAGTAGTTCTTGTATAGAACCTTGCCGACAAAGGTTCTCTTGTCTTTCTGTGAAAGTGGAAGCTCTGTCTTGTCGTAGAATGCCTTTACAATGTCCTCTCTGTTGTCAAGCCCCATTGCTCGCAGGAAGAATGTTGCAAGTATTCTCTTACGTCTGTCGATTTTAACGTATGCGCCGATGTGCTTTGTATCGTCATCATCGTGCTCGTCGATCTCGAACTCAAGCCAGCTACCGCGCTGTGGAATGATACGTGATGAATAGATCTTCATCTCATTCTGCGTGTTCTTTTCAACCTGAGCGATGATACCAGGTGAACGATGAACCTGAGAGACTACAACTCTTTCAGATCCGTTGATTATAAACGTTCCCCTCTCTGTCATCAAAGGAATGTCGCCAAAGTAGACTTCCTTCTCGATACGTGTGAAGGTCTTGGTGTTCTCAAGAATAACAGTTGCCTTGATTGGAACTGAGTATGTGAGCCCCTTGGCCTTACAGATGTTTTCGTCTAATTTTTGATTGTCTTTACTGAACTCAGTCCTGTACTTTACGTATGATAGAACCAAGTCTTCGTTCTGACTTGTTATAGGAAATGTTGAACGAAAAACGCTCTCAAGCCCCTCTTTTGGATCAGGCCCCTCTTTGGTTCCGATCTTGTCTTGCTGTAAAAACTTCTCGTATGATTCAAGCTGAATACCAATCAAATTTGGTAGTTCACAAACTTCTTGGAATGGGGTACCAAGATATGTCCTCTTTCTTGCCTCGCCTTTCGTGCTCATAAATCTCCTATTCGCCTTTATTTACCTTTATTTTTGTTAATTTTTAACAAACACTACCCTAGAGGGCGTAAATTATTCCCCCTAGGGTTGTTTTATATAATGAGTATAAGTTTGCTATTTGAAATTATTTGATTTCGATTACGCAACCTGCTGCCTCAAGCTGAGCCTTAATCTTTGTAGCCTCATCTTTTGAAACGCCTTCCTTGATGTTTCCACCTGCAGGATTTTCAACAAGATCTTTAGCGTCCTTAAGACCAAGACCTGTAATTGCACGTACTTCCTTAATAGCTGCAATCTTCTTTGCAGGATCTGCACTCTTCATGAATACAGTGAATTCTGTCTGCTCTTCAGCACCAGCTGCTCCTGCTGCATCACCTGCTGCCTGAGGGCCTGCAGCTACTACTGCTGCTGCAGCAGTAACACCGAATTTCTCTTCCATTGCTTTAATTAAGTCAGCAATTTCCATTACACTCATTGATGCTATTGCTTCCAGCATCTCTTCCTGACTGATTTTTGCCATATTATCTCTCCTTATTTTTTTTTATCCACAAGTGGCATGGCTTCGTATTGAAGACCAAATGTGGTATTTGATTCTAATTAAGCTGCAGTATTTGAAAGCTTCTCTTCCAAAGCCTTTAGTGTTGCAGCAAGCTTCTGTACAGGTGCCTTCATCGTACCCATTAGTGATGCGATAAGTTCCTTTCTTGTTGGGAGCTTTGAGTAAGCCTCGATCTTATCCTTATCGAAGTACTCGCCATCTAATAGTGCGCTCTTAACAGCAAGTCTACCTGTGTCTGACTGAGCCTTGAACAAGGCCTTTGCAATCTCATTTCCTCTATCACCCTTAACATATGCAATAGCTGTTGGGCCTTTAAAGTCATCCTCGTTGATTGGAGTGTTCATCTCTTTAAAAGCGATCTTTGCATACCTGTTCTTGATAACGCGGAGCGTTGAGTCCATCGCAAGTAGATTCTTTCTGAGAGCCTTCATCTCTTCAACAGTAAGTCCTCTGTAGTCTGCAAAGACATAGCCGTTGTACTTTTCAAACTCTTCTTTAAGAACCTTTACGTCAGCCTTTTTACCTTCTGTAATTTTTGTCTCGTATGCCATAACTCTCTCCTTACACGTTTGCAATGGCTGTGTCAATCATGACGCCTGGTGTCATTGTGCCTGCAAGAGCGATAGTTTCAACGAATACGCCTTTTGTATCCTGTGGCTTTCTTCTTGCAATTTCGATAACAGCTGTCTTTGCGTTGTCTGCTAAATCCTCAGCTGACATTGAAAGTTTACCGACCTTCAAGTGTACAACGCCTGACTTGTCTGAGCGGAACTCAACTCTTCCCTGCTTAAGTTCAGCAAGAGCTCCGCGGATGTCTGTTGTAACTGTGTGTGTCTTTGGGTTTGGCATAAGTCCACGACGACCAAGGATAGGACCAAGTTTACCTACTTCCTTCATCATGTCTGGTGTTGCAACACAGATGTCGAACTCATCCCAACCGCCCTTGATCTTCTCGATTAAGTCCATGTCTCCAACATAAGTTGCGCCAGCGTCTTTTGCTTCCTGAGCTTTATCGTCGCGTGCAAATACAAGGATCTTTTTCTCCTCACCAAAGTTGTGTGGGAACAACAATGTGTCACGTACGCTCTGTGACTTCTTTAATGATAGCTTGACGTGAAGCTCAAGACTCTCGTCAAATTTTGCATATGCTAAACTCTTAATGAGTGATGATGCCTCTTCTACTGAGTAAAGCTTACCTTTTTCGATCTTCTTTACTGCTTCCTGATATTTCTTTCCTCTTTTCATTTGACAATCTCCACTCCCATTGAACGAGCTGTTCCTGCGATAATCTTCTTTGCAGCCTCAATGTCGTTTGCGTTCAAATCAGGCATCTTAGCCTTTGCAATTGACTCAAGCTGAGCTTCTGTAAGCTTTCCAACCTTATCTTTGTTTGGAACGCCTGAAGCCTTCTCAAGATGAAGCTCCTTTTTGATTAAAACAGCAGCTGGTGGTGTTTTAAGGATAAAGCTGAATGATTTATCAGCATAGACAGTAAGAACTACTGGAATGATCAATCCTGGTTCAAAGCTCTTTGATTTCTCGTTGAACTGCTGAACGAACTGAGGTGCTGATACTCCGTGTGGACCAAGTGCAGGTCCAATTGGTGGTGCAGGTGTTGCCTTTTGAGCAGGACACTGCAACTTAATTACGGCTGTAACTTTCTTAGCCATTGTATACTCCTTCGTGGTAATTACGACTAGCGTCAACTAGTCTTCCACTAATTTTTTTAAATCTTTTCTGCATCCTCTGTGTCGATGTCGACAATAGTAGGACGACCAAATATCTCTACGGACACCTTTAAGCGTCCTCTCTCTTTCATAACTTCTTCAACCACGCCCTGGAACTCTGCAAACGAACCGTTCTTGATGTAGATTCTGTCGCCCTTGTCGAAGGTTGTAAATACCTGTGTTGGGTTTGATGACTTAATCTCACCTGTAAGCTCAAATATATTTCTAACCTCTGCAGGAGTTAGTGGCATTGGCCTTGATCCACGAGCTGTTGTAGCGTTTACAAAACCTGTTACGCCCTCAACGCTCTTTACCATAAATATTACTCTCTTAACTTCCTCAAAGTCGTCTGGCATGTCCAACTCAAGAAGTATGTAACCTGGCAATATCTTTGACTTTCGCTCTCTCTGCTTTCCGTCCTTTGTATCTTTGATTACACGGATTGGAACTCTAACGTCAAGGCAGTACTTGCCGAGATTTGATCCGCTTTCCATCATCAGGCGGATTTGATGTTCAATCTTCTGCTCCCATCCTGAGAATGTATGAACTGCGTACCATCCTTTTGCCATGATTAACTCCCAAATACAAGAAGCGCGCCACGTAGGAGCAACCAATCGACTAATCCAAGGATGACTGCAACAATAATTGTGGAAATAACAACTACACGTGTGGAATGAACTACTTCTTTTCTAGACGGCCATGAGACCCTCTTCATCTCTCTAAAACAATCTTTAAGATATCTGAAAAACTTCATCTATAATTCTCCATCAAAAACACTCAATAAAAAGTACAGGCCAGGAGGGATTCGAACCCCCGACGCTCGGTTTTGGAGACCGACGCTCTAACCGCTGGAGCTACTGACCTATATAATTATTTGATTTTTGCTTCCTTATGAAGAGTATGCTTGTGTTCAAATGGGCAATACTTCATCAATTCCATCTTTCCTTGAGTATTACGTCTATTCTTCTCTGTTGTGTAATTCTTTCTCTTACACTCGCTGCACTGAAGAGCAATCTTTTCAACTGGCCCCTTTTTCTTACCTGCCATAACACTTCTCCTTTTGTCATGAGCCCCCAGGCGGAATTGAACCGCCGACCTCAACCTTACCATGGTTGCGCTCTACCGACTGAGCTATAAGGGCGCTTAAGCCGATAGACGGCAATATGACAACGTATATTTTAGTTGATTTACAAAAAAATAGTCAAGTCAATTTGATAAAGTTTATGTATATCATAACCTTTTATTGTAGAAGAAGGTCCTCGCTATAGAGCGTCAGTCCGATTATGTTAGATTTCGCCTTCAGCTCTGTAAGTAGTTTGATGCATTCTCGTATTGATGATCCTGTTGTAATCACATCATCAAACACGATGATGTTCTCAGCGTTATTTATGATGTTAGTAGCATCATCTACAAGCCTAAACTTGCCTGACGCCTCCTTTCGCCTGTCCTTACTCGAGAGCCTCTTTTGCTCATGTGTTGATCTCTTTGCAAGTTCAAAAAGGTTAAAAAACGGAACGTCTGTACGCCTGAGCACCTCAATGCACTGGTCAAAGCCGCGGTTTTTAAGTCCACTCTTTGATGAGGGAAGCGGAACAATAATCGTGTTGTCATCCCTAAAGATGTGATTCGAGAGCCATCTGTTTATGTAATTGCTGAAAAACTCTGATGCGTTTATATTCCCCTCGCTCTTGAAGTAATTAAGGGCATCTCGTGCCTTAAGCTCGTACTTAAAGAGAGAGTAAACAGGGTATCTTTTATACATTATCACTACGCCTCGTTCCGCGTTTTTGTCATTCTTTATGAGAGACTCCTCAATTTTCTCCTTACAGGCTGTACAAAACGGAAGTCCGCTTTTAATCGAGGAGATATCGTATGGTGAATTACATAAAGGGCAGTCTGATAACGTGTGGTGTAGTGCATTTGTAATTTTATTCACTCGTGTTTTGATGCTCACGTGTTCACTTTACTCTTAAGTTCATCGATAAAACGCATAGCATCAAGGGGCGTGGATGAGTTGATGTCAAATGATGTGATCATCTCCTTGATCTCTCTGTACTTGATCCCACTCTCATCCTCGTATTCAGGCTCATCGTCAAAGAGGCCTTTATCGTAATACGTGCCCTGGTCTTTTAAGTCCTCCTTGGATGTTTTGATCTTATCAAGAAGTTCACGTGCAAGGAAGAGCACAGCCTCCGGTACCCCTGCAAGGGATGCAACGTGTACGCCATAGCTTGATGATGCAACTCCATTAATTACACGGCGTAAAAAATGTACATCGCCGTTTTTAGGCTCATCAACTTCAAGCGTTGCCTTTATAATGTTATTCTCAAGCTTTTTTGATGCAATCGAGATGTAGTGGGTTGCAAACAGCGTCTTGATCTTCTTCTTTGCAAGGTAGTGCATCACGCTCTCGGCAATAGCCATGCCGTCATCTGAACCTGTACCTCTGCCTATTTCATCAAGGATTATGAATGAGTCCTTTGTGGCATTTCTAAGGATGAGGGCAGTCTCCTTCATCTCTACAAAGAACGTGCTCTCCCCTCCTGCGATATTATCGTTAAAGCCAAGGCGTGAGTAGATTCGATCAACAGGCGTAATGATGGCACTATCTGCACTCACGAATGATCCAAGCTGCGCCATTATGATAATAAGTGCATTCTGCCTAAGGTAGGTGCTCTTTCCTGCCATGTTAGGACCTGTGATGAGCATAAAAGTTCTATCTGTTGTGTTTATGTCGATTGAGTTTGGTATGAACTGACCCTTTGATGCAAACTTCTCAACAATCGGGTGGCGCCCCTTTTGAATTCTAAGCTCACCTGTTTTTGTAAAGTGCGGACGTGTATACTTTCCGTTTATTGCGGCAAGGGCAAGGCTTATGAAGAAGTCTATTTCCTTTATTCCTTCTGCGATGTTAAGAATGTCGATTGCCTTTTTAATCACCTTAAGTACAAGGGCGTTAAAGAGTGAGGCGTCGAGCTTCTCCTCCTCGTACTCAGACCTGTCCTTCTCCTTTTCAAGATCCTTAAGATACGGCGTGATGTAGCGGTGTGAGTTCACAAGCGTCTGCACTTCCTGCCACTCTTCCGGCACCTTTGATACAAATGATGGGGTAACATCAAGGGTAAAGCCGAACACCTTACTTGTTCCAAGCTTTAAATTTTGTATCCCAGTTTCTGCCTTTAATTTCTGGATGTATTCTGTAACGATTTCATCCCCATGTTCCTTAAAGCGTCGCTTTTCATCGAGTGCGTTATTGACCCCGCTCTTCATGAGGCGTTTACTTGCAATGTCATCATCGACTGTCTCATCAATCTCCTTGCCAAGTAAAAGTACCTCGTTAATTCCATTTATATCGATGTTCTTAAAAAGCGATGCGTACGGCGTATCTTTATTCCCATTTAGGATATTTCCGACTGCGGATAGCGACTTTGAAAGGCGTAAAAGCTGATACTTTTTAACACTTCCATTCATGATAAAGATGCTCATCCTCTCAATGTCGTATACAGACGTAAGTAGGCTCTTTATGCGCGTCCTTTCCTTCTCTTCATTTATAAAGTACTCAACCCAATCAAGGCGCTCCTCAATCTTCTTTACATCCCTAAGCGGTGACATCACCCTCTCTTTAAGGGCTCTCTGCCCCATAGCTGTGGATGTATAGTTAAGGGTACCAAAGAGCGATTGTGTGTTGTTCCTATCCTTTGACGTCTTTACTATCTCAAGACTCCTTAAGGCATTCTCATCAAGAAGAAGCGTATCCTTTTCACTCTCAACCGTAAGTGATGATATGTGAAGCGATGGAAGGAGATTAAGGAGTTTAAAGTAGTCAAAGAGGCCTCCAACTGCTCCCCAAAGCGGTGATGTTTGATCAAGCTCTGAAAACGACACAGTTATTGTTCCAAGCGCCTCTTTAAAGATATTGATGCCAAAACGGGTGGTAAACGATGAATGTGGGAATTTGTTGATTACAGCTCCTTTCTCATCAAGGCGCGCTCTCTTATCCTTATCTGTAAAATAATCATCATCGCTTACGACAATCTCCTTGATTCTACAGAATGAGATGAAGGCTAAAAGCGAATCAAAATCATCGAATTTTCTTACAATATAGCGCCCGGTTGAAATGTCTCCTCTACAGGTGTAGTACTCGCCGTTCTCACTGTAGTACGAGAGGATATAGTTCGGGCTTGATTCATCAAGAAAATCCTCATCAAAGACTGCACCTGGAGTGATTACTCTTACAACCTTACGCTGCATTAAGGATCCATTTGGAGAGCCAATCTGCTCGCATATTGCAATCTTCTTTCCGTAGTCCAAAAGACGCTTTATATAGGTTGATGCCGCATGGTATGGAATGCCGCACATTGGAGTCTCAACACGTGCTGTAAGCGTGAGGTTCAGAAGGCTTGACACCTCGATGGCATCGTCCATGAACATCTCATAAAAATCTCCAAGGCGGAAAAATAGGATTGAATCTTTATTCTCCTCCTTGAGGCTTAAGTATTGCTCAATTAAAGGAGATTTTTTCATTAGAAGATTGACATGTTGATTGACAAGACTGGTCGGATGTAGTTGAAGAGTCCGCCTGTCTTCCATTCAACAGAGCGCATACCTTCTGATATCGAGTAGTTGGCAACAAGGAATATTCCGAGTGGGAATCCTGAGATCTTGAGCCTTGCACCGATTCCGAATGCGCCGTACCATGTGGTTTCGAGTTTCTCACCTATGGCAAGCTTTGGAGCACCGGCTGTAATTGATGTAAACGCTTCAATGTTGACAATATCAACAGCAATTGGGAATGATAGCTCAAGGATTGTATCCCAAAGGAGTGCTAAATCATAAACTGAATCCGTACCTCTTGATACCATCATACCATCGATGTAAAGCATCTCGCTCTTTGTGGCTCCGTATTTAGGATCGTGCCATCTCCAGCCTGTATTACCTCTATCAACGTCGCAGTTCCACCACTGTGGAAGCATTAAACCCAATGATGATGTGAGGCTTGCAACAAGTGCACGTGGTCTAATTCCATCTCCTACCTTAAATAGCGTAAGGTATCCTGCAGCACTTGTGTTGCTTCTAATGTAGTTTGAAAGTCCTCCGAAGATACCGCCTGCGTACGTAAAGCTCTGTGAAATCAGATATCCCTTTGTTGTATTCTGTACAAGGTCTCTTCCGTCCCACTGAATTGAGAGTGATAGGAAGTTTGACCACTGCCATGCCTGTCTATATTTATATACAAGGTACTCGTATGGCATGCCTTCATTTTCATTGTAGTACACCTTATTTAAGCCGAAGTTGAGGCTGCCTGAAAGTGTTAAACGACCTGGTGCAAACGACCATGTATAACCTGTGTTGTAACCGAGTGAGAACCTGTACATTGTATAGTCCATAAGGTACTGGTTTGGTGGGGTTGCACCGCGGCGCGCCTGCCATTCCTCATAGCTGTTATATCCGTTTGGATATGCGTTGTTACGTCCGAATAGATAGTCACTGTTTGCATTCTTTGTAAGGTTGTTTGACTTGTATGAGCGCTCAAACTGGAATGATACGCCGTTTGCCCATCGCTTGTTGCCAACCCACGAGTCGCTCCATGATAAGTTTACAGCCTGATAGTCTGTGGTAAGCTGTACACCTGCTGTAAGCTTCATACCGGTTCCTACAAGGTTCTTATCGGATATGCTTGCAAGGAAGGATATTGGGAATCCTGTGTTGTTGCCGCCGAATGTTAAACCTAAGGTGAGGTCCATCTGCTTTGTCTCAGTCACCACAAAGTCTACATCAACGCTACCATCTGCCTCGCCTGCTGTGAGTTTGTAGTTAACATCGCTTACAAGAGTGGTGTTATAGATGTTCTGCATACTCTTGATAAGCTGTTGGCGTGAGAAAACCTCGCCTCTCTTCATTGTAACCTCACGTAGGAATACGTAGTCCTTAGTTTTAGTGTTTCCAGAGACTGTTACATCTTCAATTACAGCCTGTACGCTTTCATCAATTTCAATTCTAAGGTCGATTGTGCCGTCAAGCTCGTTACGCGTCTCAACAGGGTTAAACTGTGAGTAGATGTATCCGTTGTCGTAGTATTCGCCCGCGATGCCATCAAGGCTTAGTGAGATCTTAGATGAGTCGATCACATCACCGGTGTTAATCTGCATGAACTTTCTAAGCGCATCCTCGCTTATGGCGCTCATACCTACGAATGTCACTTCACCAAGCTTCCACATCTGGCCTTCCTGGATCTCGATTACTATTCTGAACCTGTAGCCCTCTTCCTCAAGGTCTGTTGTGACATCCTCGATTGTTGGAGTGAGGATCCTTACGTCAAGATAGCCGTTGTTAAGGTAGTGTAAGCGGAGTGCCTCAACGTTGTTCTTAAGCTTATCATCCTGGTAGTATCCTGAGATAGTAAGCGTGTTTTCAGCCTTCTTCATTATATTGAGAAGCTCGGCATCGCTGAACGAATAGTTGCCTTTGAATGTTATATCTTGAACTCGCGATCTATAGCCTTCGTTTACTGTGTATCCTACGTATACTTCGTTCTTTTCTGTATTTATCTCGTATACCGAGTCTACGGATACCTCTCTAAATCCATTTGATTTATATAGGTTGATAATTTCGGTTTCACCGAGCGTTACATCGCCTCTGAAGAACGGAGAGTCTTCTTTTAATGTAAGTTCACCCTTGATCTTCTTCTCGCTAAGCCCCTTCGTTCCATCGATCTTAATTGATGAGACACGTGGTTTTTCAACAAAATCGAATAGAATTACAAGACGTCCTTTACTGTCTCTGTCTGCGGATGGTTCTACGCTGTCGAAGTTATCATTGTAGTTGAACAAGTCATCCTGGATTCTTGAAAGAAGCGTATATGAGAACTCCTCGCCTAGGTATTTGTCAAGAAGCTTGTTTATCTCATTAGCTGTGGCGTATTTTAAGCCTGTGTATCTAAATTCATTGATTTCCTTACCAATATACCACTCTTCATCATCTTCTTCCTGAGGTGTTACATCAGGTGAAGCTGTTTCCTGAAAAGCAACAGCATTTACTTCATCCATAACAGGCCCCTTGACAGGCTCGTTGAGAGATGTAGATGATGTGAATTCAGGCGATGGTGGTAATGCGTCATTTAGAGGTGGCAAGGCGCCATCTTCAAGAGATAGCACCTCATCTCTGATCGATTCCTCTTGTTCTTCTCCAAAAACAAGCGCAAATGACATCAAGACGATTATTAAAAGTAATAGCAATTTCTTCATATTTTATAAAACAAAGTGTCTCTTTATATTAATACCAATATTATTCAAAAAATCAAGAAATGACAACTCACTCGGGTTAGTAAATATAGAAATGGTAGCAAGGGGCGTGTTCCATTCAAGGGAAAACTCAGCTTCACCTGTAAGACCCTGTATGAATAGATTCTTTGTTTTTCCTGAGTTTTGTGATGAACTTGGCGATAAAAAGTGAAAGGATGCCTGGAAGAAAAGATCGTTTGTGACGTTCTTTCCTAAGAATATTGTGGTTCCATTAAGGTAGCGCGAGAACGCATAGCCGTATTCCCCATCCCCTGAGAAGCCTGGGATCACATCCGCAATCACATTATAGAATATGCGCTGTCGTACCGAGAACATATCAAGCCCTAAGGCACGGGTGAGCGTATCACCAAGGTTATTCTTACCAAGCGGCTCTATAACACCAAGCTTTGTAACTACATCAAGTGCAACCGACGACATGTACGCAAGCGATGAGAGCCCTGTTGATGAGTACGTGCTTGTCGGGAGTATGTTTTGACCTAAAATCAGGAGTATTTCTGCATCGCTAAGGCCTGTAGATGATGAGAATCGCGGTGTAAGGTTATCCAAGGTGGCATTCTCAAACGAGAGGTATATATCTACAGGGTTCCCGTTTGCATCATAATCCTTAAGGCGTGCACTTAACGACAGGTTGAGCCCTGCAAAATCCGCAGCGTACTGCTTTAAAAAGCCGTTTGTCATCGATGATTCGAGGATTTCTCCCATGTTCGCCATGGAGTGCCACGATAGGGTTCCCTCTGTGATGAGGAAGTTCTTTTGGAAGTAGAATATTTCACCGCTTCTTAGGGCAAGATCGCTGTCTACTGTGAATCTGCCGTCCTTGTACTCAATACGCCCCTCTTGGTTTTCGCCGATCGATGCGTTAATAAATGGATTTGTGACTGATGGGTATTTGAATGACATACCCTTTTCAATCTTGAGGTTGCCGTCAAGTTTTGTGTACTTTTTGCTTCTTTCGATGTTGATTGGCTTTGATGGAACTGATGGATCATAGAGCCATCGTGGGAAACGGGCAGGAGGCGCAAGGGTTCCGTCACGCGCTTCAAGGTCAAATCTGATATCTGGAAAGTTTAAGTAGTAGAGATCCATCTCAAAGTGCCCCCAAACGTCCTCGATGTCCACGTTTAGATTGGGCTGAGGAAGCGGAACGCTTACGGATACAGGGTTATCCTTATCGATATCCATCACAAGCTCAATAAGAGGGAGATCCCACTTCTCGATGTGGAGTTTACCCCCTACCATAAAGCGTGAAATTCGTCCTGTTTTTGTATTTCTTGCAAGCACATCTGTTTTTAGAATGTTGAGAGTATTTCCGAATGCGACAATTTTTGGATTCATAATCGTGCAGAGTTCATTTTCAGCCCAGAGGTTCCACATCACAGCGCTTTTTGCACTGAGATTTCCATACCACTGAGGGTTCGATGTATCCCCTACAAGGCGGACTGATCCTTCAAATATTCCGTCTTTGAACTTCACTGAGTTACCCCAGATGAGGAGTTCAAGGTAGTTGAACGGGAAATAAACATTGTCAAACTGTATGTCTATAATGCCGTTCTTTATAGATCCATTTGCCGAAAATCCTATTGTGAAGCTCTTATCAAGGTTAATAGAGAGCGTGGAATCATCAAAATTATAGAATCCGTTTAGTGTTTTTCCAATCGCCTTTATGGAGTCTGATGTTATCTCTATCTCGGTTGTGAAGTCGGATGGATAGAACGTGTTATGGAAGTTGGCGTTGTGGAAGTTGACGGTACCTTTAATAACATCTGTTATATTACGTAAGTTATACTCTGCATTCATGAGTGGTTTAATGTTGGATACTGCATCAAGCATAAAGCTGAATACTGAGTTCTCCTCCACCCTTTCCATTTCAGCTGTTATATATGAGTTTAGCCTTGCATCGCCTGTTGTGAGGTTCAGAGTAACCTCAGCATCATCAATCTTTACATTTCCGTATGATAAATCGAAATTTGATAGCGTAAGAACGTTGTTGTTAAAGCCAATGTCTATGTTGAGTTTATCCCCTCCTCTGTCACCTGATGCCTTTATGCTTCCAAAGACCGTGTGTTTATCCTTAAGGTTAGTTGTTGCGAGCAATGATACGTCGATTCCATCAAAGGGGTTACCCTTGATGGTTGAGAAGCCCTTAAAGCCCTTCATATCAAGATAGAGCGTTGCGCTATTATCATTAGGAACGTAGCTTATATTAACGGTTGATTTTAGCGATGAGGAATGCAAAGATCCACCAACCTTGATGTTAAATGGGCTGAACTCGCCATTATCGTTGATTGTATTTACAAAGAAGGCGCCGGTGTATGTTTCAATGGCTGTTTTAACTTGTATGTCGTTGATATGGATGTTTTTCCTTGTGGCATCAAGTTTAAAGTCAAGAACTGATCCGTTTTCAAAGGCAAGGTTGACTCCATCTGATGTTACTCTTAGAAGCTCACCCGTGAGGTCAATATTGATTGAGGAGTTCACCTTTGAGTCTACAACCTTTATAAATGGAAGCTTTGGGAAGTTAAGGTTATTGATATCGATATTGATCTCTCCGTTGTTCATCGCATAGCCCTTTATGGAAAGTCCATCTGTGATCGCCGTAAGGTACTTTGTCTTGTTGTCGAAGTTGATGTCAAAGGCGTAATTGTTGTTGTAAATTGTTAAAAGTCCATTTGCAGTGGTAGAAAACGGATTATTGAGGTTAAAGAGGCCGTCGAATGTAATTACACCATCAAGTGATGTGATTTTACCTCTGTAGAGGTCGCCATCCTCAATAAAGGTGCCTCTTGCGTATTCTGTGTCGTTTTTGTATAGAATTGCGGTGATGTCAGGAAGCGATGTTTTTAAGTTATATTTGCCATCGAGGGTGAACCTAAAGCCAAATAGGTTAATCTCCGTGTTTCTGATGTTAACAATGCCATCTTCAACGTTTAAGGCACCATCGATAGTCATTGCGCTTCTCTGGTTCAAGAAGTGCAGGTTTGAAATCACAACATGGGCGTCTCCGCTTGCGTCAAACATCCTATCGCCACGCCCCTTAAGCTTAATCTCGCCGTTTACAAGCGATGCATTTGATAGGAGAATAGAGCCGATGTCTGGGATGAACATTAGCATCTTTTTGCCGTGGAACGATGAGAATAAAACTGATGCGTCAAACTCAAACGAATTAAGGTTCACCATTGCGCTTGCTGTAAGCTCTTTTACGTTATTGCTCTGACTATTTGATGTAAATGATGTGTTGATTACGCCGTTTTCAAGCGATAAAAGAAGTGAAAATACGTCATCAACCCTGTCAAAAACAACGTTATCTATGGTCATGTTTCCCTTAGGATTGTTAAATGGATCTTTAAAATTTGCATCAATTTCACCCTTAAACGGCTTTAGGAACAATAGGTTTTTAGTCTCGATGTTTGATGTGAGTGTAACCTCATTTGTTTGTCCGTAGTTGTATTTAAAGTTAAGCGATGAAAGCGTGATATCAGGGTTGCCGTACGATGAGAGCTTTAGGCGGAGCAAATCTGAGTTAAAGAGTACGTTTATATCGTTCCACCCTATAAACTGGCAGATAAGCTCTGTATTATCACTCTCTGATGATATTTCGATGCCATTACGTGAGAACGAGAGGTTTGAAAGTGGAACGTGTAAGGTCTGATTCCTACTGCTATCGCGCTCTATGTATGGACTTAAGTTTTCAAGACTGAACGTGAGTGATTCTGCTGTGTTATTGTTGATGCGTAAATCGTCAAAAAGCATGTCTATGCGGTTACTATCGCCTTTTGATGCCTGAATACGTCCGAACTCTATGTTTTCATTCTCAGAGAGGTTTAAAATAAGGTTTGGAATATTAAGTTCAAATTCCTTGAAGTTGAGTCTGCGGTCGAATGAGATAAACACATCAAGCGGATCTGTATGAATACTGTTATTTTTAGATGCAATATCCACCTTAAACGACTCAAGGTTGATCGATACTCCGTGCTTTAAAACAGAAATTATATTGAACTTCTTCTCAGATTGTTTTTGATCGTTTGAAGTCCGATCGCTTATAGAATCATCACCATTTCTGTCATCGATAACTTGATCTATATTTTGATCAGGATTTTCATTCATTGCCATGTCTTTGATGTTCAAATGTGCATTTTTAACAGAGACATCAAGAGGCACAGGAAGACCTGTAAGTGACATCACAATACTGAAGAAGGACTGGTTGAAGGCTATCCGTTCTGCACTAAGCAGCGGTTCATCATCGCCCTGAATCTTAATCTCAACATTATCAAGTACAAAGGCTGAGAGCAGAGCCTCGTTTGTGCTCTTCTCTGCTATAATCTTGATGCCAAGTGATGAGAAGAGCTTCTCACGGGCCTTTCTATAAGCGCGCGTGTATATATCAAGGTCAAACGCTGAGACTAATACTATGGATATAATTAACGCTGAGATGAGAAGACTAAAGGATAGAATAAGACACTCTTTAGTGGTGTAAAATTTGCCCTTTCTTTTAGTCACTTACATTCCTTAGATAATCTCCGTACTGATTTGGCATTCCTGATGCTGTTTTAAGAAGCATTTCTTTATCAATCCAGCCGTTTTTATAACATGTCTCTTCAATACATGCTATTTTATGACCTGATGCCTTTTCTGCCTTTTCAACCTCAACTCCCGCCCTTAAAAGGCTCTCGTGCGTTCCTGCATCAAGCCAGCTTACGCTTTCAGGAAGTGGCACTACAGACACCTTTCCTTCGTTTAAAAACAGGTTGTTCAAGTCTGTGATTTCAAGTTCCCCCCGCTTTGATGGCTTTAGAGTCTTTGCTTTCTTTAGAACTGTATTTGAATAGAAATATAACCCCGTTACAGCCCAGTTTGACTTAGGTTTTGATGGCTTTTCCTCAATGGAAAGAGCGTTAAAGTCACTGTCGAATTCAACAACTCCAAAGCGCTCAGGATCCTTAACCTTATGGGCGTAGAGTACGGCTCCCCCGTCTCTTATAATGCTGTTGCTCTGTATGTTTTTAAGCGATTCCTCAAGGTGCGATCCGAAAAAGATATTATCACCAAGGATTAGACAGACATCGTCATCTCCTACAAACCTTTCGCCTATTATGAATGCCTCTGCAAGTCCATTAGGGGACGGTTGAATTCGGTATTCAAGATGTATCCCAAGCTCATCCCCTCCTTCGAGTAGCTGCATGAAGCGTGGTGTATCATCCTTTGTAGATATGATTAGAATATCGTTGATGCCAGCCTTTAAAAGCACATCAAGAGGATAGTAAATCATAGGTTTGTCGTATACAGGCAAGAGCTGTTTACTTATAGCATGCGTGATTGGATAAAGGCGTGTTCCACCTCCACCTGCGAGTATTATTCCTTTCATGTGTCAATTCCTCTTTACGCTTATATTATAACATAATATAGCCTAAAAGAATAACTGTTATTGTTCATCTCCAACCGACTGAACCTTGAGATCCTCATTACCCCTTTTATTAAAATCGCGCATGATGCCCCAGGCGAGCACAAAGCTTATTGCTGTGCCTACAACCCATCCAAGTGGCCATGAGAGCCAGATGCCTGTGGATCCAAACTCATATGGAAGTAGGAACGCAAGTCCTACACGCAGGATTAGGTCTGCAAATGTTGCAATCATGAAGCGTCTCATGTGGCGCGTTCCCCTGAGTACTCCATCTGTGGTCCACTTGATTGAAATCACAGCGTAGAATGGCGCTACGATACGTAGGAATGCTCTTCCCTCATCCATTGATGGCCCTTTTGGGAGGAAGATGCTGAGGATATTATTGGGGAAAATAAACACTATGATTGATATTGGGAGCGCAAAACACATTGTCAGTAGAAATCCGCTCTTCCATCCCTCGTAAATTCTCCTGTACTTACGTGCACCAAGGTTCTGGGCAGAAAAGCTTGTTATACCATCTGAGAAGGTCTTAAGAGCGTTCATAAGCGTGTTATGAATCTTAATTGCAGCACCATACCCTGCCATAACTACAGCACCAAAGCTGTTGATTACGCTCTGAACAAGGATATTTCCAACAGATACAAAGCTCTGCTGAAGCATTGATGGAATAGCAACTTTCAGGATATTTTTAAGTATAGGGAACGAGAAGTATACAGTCTTTGCACCAGGGGTTGATGGAACTTCCCTTAATCGTTTCATAATCACGATAAGTGAAAGAATAGCACTGACGCCCTGACAGATAAAGGTTGCCCACGCAACTCCGCTAACACCCATGTTTAACACCACAACAAAGAAGATGTCCATAAATATGTTTACGGTTGATGAAAGTGCAAGGAAGATAAATGTGGTTTTTGAGTCGCCAAGAGCTGTAAAAATACCCGCAGAGACGTTGTATAGCATCAGGAATGGAACGCCCCAGATGTAAATATCCATGTATAGCTTTGAATTCTCAAAAACGTAACCTTCAGGTGTTTTTATTGCCCTTAGGAGCATAGGGGTTAACGTAAGCCCTAGGATCATTAGTACTGCAGAGATTGTAAGACCTGTGATGAAGGTAGTCCAAACTGATGTTTTTAATCTCTCGTATTCACGTGCACCAAAATAGCTTGCGACAATCACAGAGCATCCTATGTTCAAACCGGTGTTGATTGCAATGAAAATCAGCGTGATTTCATAGCTGTTACTCACAGAAGCAAGAGCCTCTTCGCCTATGAATTTTCCTGCAACAAAGCTATCTGCAATATTGTATAGCTGTTGAAAAAGTATTGAACCAAAGAGTGGTAGGCAGAAACGCCAAATCACAGGCAGTGGTTTTCCTATCGTTAGATCCTTGCTACTCATATTTCCTAATCCTGCGCCGTAACGACACAAGAAAAACATTACTCTTTATTTGTTATTTTTTCAATAATTTCGGATGCATCTTTGCTCAATAAATAATCGTATGTAGTTTTTGGAACAAGCGCTTTTACACTCTCAAAATCGCCATTTTTAATAAGTGTTCTTACTGTGCTTGCACTCACTGCTGTTCCATCGATTTCAAGGCGTGGGATCACCTTTAATTCAATCCCTTTCTTCGGGAGTTCATCGCGCATTGTTTTATTGTAGATATCTGTGGTTTTTGAGAATGGCTCTTTCCCTACAAAGCGCTTTTTTATGTTCAGCGTTTTTGCAATCTCTTCAAACATTTCAATATCAAGACGTGAGTGGATCATAGAGGCTTCAGAGTCATCTTTTAAAAAGTACGTTGGAAAGGTTGCGTTGCTGATTAAATACGGGCCTGTGGAATGAACGTAGACGCCATTTAAGTCACTTACGCCCTTCTCTACAAGAGACAACCTCACATCTGATGGAAATATACTTTCATCCTCTGAGAGCACAAATACGTGTAGAGTATCGCTCTCTTTAAGCGCTGTTTTAATAAGGTTAAGGTGTCCGTATGTGAATGGGTTTGCGTTCATAACGATTGCGGATGTGCATCCAGTGCGCTTATACTTCTCAAGGCTCTGAAGATAGTTTTTAAAACCGTTCTTCTTGTTCTCCATGAACACAAGTTTATTGTCGATTCGTGCAATCTCATAAAAGCCCAATGCTAAGAATGACACCGCACTCTCTATCTTTGTATATCCAAAGTAGTGGCTGTATCCTCTCTCAAGTTCCTTTTCCCTCAGAGCGGTGACTATCTTTGCAATAAGGCCGCACCCCTGAAATTCCGTATCTACTGCAAGGCATCGCATTGTATTCTTGTAGAGACTTCCTGTTGCAACAACCCTTCCGTCGTCCGTCATCAATGCAGAGGTGTAGTCGAGAAACTTATCCCTCTTTATGCCTTCTTTTTGAAGGAGTTCATCAACCTGTTTTTGAACCTTGATGTTATCTTTTTCAACTTCAAATACTATTGCATCTTCTAACATTCATTTGATCCTTTTATGACTTCATTATCAAGGGTGTATAAAAAGTATGTGAGTGAGAGTAAATCTGCAGAGCCGCCTGATGAGAGGTTATCCTTGATAAACTCGCGGTCTAGACTTTCAATGTCGTCCATTGTTGGATACGGATTCTTCTGAAGTAGTGCACTGATTTCATCCTTAACTTCTTTGGCCCTTTCCTCTGAGCTTCTTGCGATAAGCACAGTGTCATCAATGCTCTTTATGATGTAAAGAAGCGTTATTGAAAGGGCTGAATTGATATCATAGCCTTTTTTAAGTGCATCCTTCAGAATAGGATACGAGATGTTTCTGACAACATCAAAGCCGTTCTCAGCCTCGCCTCTTACACCCCTGATGTTTGATTTTAGAAACAAACGCTCGCCGTTCGTCCTTGCATCATTAAGACCTGCATAATCGCTCCTCAGAAGGTCTTGACACATTGCTCTGATTTCACTATAAACATCATCAAGCGTGTACGCTTTTTGAGATAGGCGCCCAAGGCATCCTAAGACTATGCCGAATATGAAGATCACGCCCTTATGAGTGTTAACGCCATGAGTTGATGTGTACATAGTAAGCTCAGCCCGTTTGCCTTCGTCACGAAGCAGTTTAAGCGTGTAAGTGGCATCCTTATCCGCTGTTCGTCGTCCGATGTCGTAAGATGTGGTAAAATACGGGTAGAGTGAGGAGGTTGAACTCATAAACGTAAAGACATCCATATCGCTATGACTACCATTATTCACCCTGTCTACAAGGCCTGGCTTTGGCGTTGTGATGATTTCATAAAGTATGCTTTGAAGCGCAAGTGATACAATTTTTTGAGCGTTGTATTCAACAAGTGTTGTTTTTATGATACGCATAGCCTCTTTGAATAGTTCATCCGCGCTATGAGTGCGATTTCGTCCGCAATCTTTGGCGTTTTTTGAGCATAAGAGACACTTCTTTTCATTAAAGCCAAGTTCAGTTCTGCTCACTTTTACGCCGTTTTTAGATATTACATCAATGTCAAATAGCGTTCCAATTTTATAGAGTTCTTCACTTTCGAGCATGGCCTGTTTTAACGCTTTTAAGGGTGCATCCACTACATAGAACGCCTCATCTCCTGTGAAAGCGTGATGTTCCTCGTGGTGTAGAAGGCGGAATCGTTTCATCCTGAGTGTGCTTGTAATAAGCGTGTTTCCAAGATTAAATGCTCTTCTTATATCATCATTTGTTTTAATTGCGCCCGGAATGTTAAGTGTAAAGCTTATCAATGGAAGATTATATCTCTTGAGAAGTTCATTCTGTTTGTACATTCGCCTTTCACGCCCTAGTGCCATATCAAGCACCGTGACTTCTCGTTCAGTCATCGTCTCTTTTCTTTTTGTCATCAGGGCACACGATGATAACAAATTCCCCTTTTATTGAGTTTCGATTTTTGTAGTCTTCATAGAGGTTATTGATGGTGTCTTTTTGGATCTCCTCATGCATTTTAGTAAGCTCACGTCCGATTACGGCAATGCGTTCTCCATCGATGTTTGAGAGCGCCTCTAGAGTCTTGATGATCCTATATGGCGATTCATAGATTATGAACGCCTCACCACGTGTAAATAGCTCTTTAAGGCGCGTGTCGCGTTTTCCTGACGTCTTTGGTAGAAATCCTTCAAAATGCCACGACTTTCCCACATTTCCTGCAGCACTTATGAGCGTAACAGATGCAGAGCACCCCGGAAGCGGCACAACCTTATAGCCATTCTTCATCACTTCTTCTGCAAGCCTGGCACCTGGATCACTCACACCTGGAGTACCCGCTTCTGTTACATAACATATATCGTTGCCATCATCCATTAGGTTGATGATACCTTTTGCAGCCTTAGCCTCGTTATGAGCCTCAATTGCAAGTAGACGCTTATCTGTTATATTAAAGTGATTGAGTAAGTTACGTGTGGTTCGTGTGTCCTCTGATGCGATAATCTCTGTACTCTTTAACACATCCAATGCACGAAGCGTGATGTCTTTAAGGTTACCAATTGGTGTTGCAACAACATATAGTGTACTCATATTCTCATCCTATTTTTAGAGAAAACTCTGCATTAAATTGTAGGTATCAAAGGCGTCTTGATTCTCTGTTACAAACACAAGCTTATTATGAGTTGAAAAGATCTCATAGACGTTGATATTCTCAAAGAACAGGCGCTTTATCGCCTTGTATACTATGCCTTCTGTCTCTAAAAAGCCTCCTTGGAAGGTAATTACAATGGCTGTAAGGGATGCAAAGCGTGAGAGGATCTCTTCGTTTTTGAACATCTCATCAGCAAGTGGTTGGTTCTTCCCACTTGTGATGATGGAGTATTCGCCTCCGCTCTCTGTGATGTTAAAAAAGTCATCAGTTTTTGAGACAATACGGGTGAACTGATTAACCTTGTCCTCAGTTCTTTCCTGGTTATCAAGGCTCTTGCTCTTAAAGTTGATGGAATAGATGTTGTTTTTCATCACAACGTCGTATTTGATGTTGTCGTATCGTGAAGGATTTGGTATATCATCCTTCTCGAAGTCCACAAGTGCCCGCTTTATCGCAACTGCGATTGCCCCTTGTTTAACCTCATGACCTACGTATTTTTCGGCATCCGGGCGTACCATCTCGGATAATGCCTGCACGTTGATCGCTCCATTTTTGAGATAGTAGAGCAACCACCTGTCTTCCAAAAGCATGTTTTTAATAAAAGTTGATAGCTTTACCATTTTTTCAATCCTTTAATTGCTTTAATAATCTCTTTGACATCCGAAAAATCCTTGTATACAGATGCAAAGCGAATATAAGCAACTTCAGAAAGTCCTTTGAGCGACTGGAGAATCTCATCTCCTATCTCTCGTGTACTAAGGACACCGTTATGATCTGATGCTATCTTGTATAATCGCATTGTAAGGTCTGAAAACAAATCCTCCTTTGCTTTACTGTCTAGTACCATTCCAGCAAGGGCAGTATTTATGCTGCGTTCAATCTTGGAGCTTTGGAACTTCTCCTTCTTACCGCTTTTCTTCATTACGGTGATGGTATCGTATGAGAGCATCTCGTGTGTTGAGAAGCGCCTGTGACAGTCCATGCATTCGCGTCGTCGTCTTACTATTAGTCCGTTTGAAATCAGACGTGAGTCAACAACTGATGTGTTTTGAGATGTGCAAAACGGGCACTTCACTTTTCATCACCCTTAAGTGAAAGTATTAGCTCCTTGAATTCATCTACAGTGTCTGTTGAGAACAGCTTTGCGTCAAAATGTGACTTCTTACAGAATCCAACAAGGGTATGCCCTGTTCCTACCTCGATTAGAGTGTCATATTTTTCAACTTTTAGTATCTCAAGTGAGCGTGACCACATCACAGGTGAGTAAATCTGCTTCTCAAGAAGTAACTTTGTATTTGTGCTGTCAGTTTCATAAATTCCGCTTACGTTTGGCATATATGGAGTTTTGAGTGTGGATACCTTTACAGTATCAAGGATCTTTCCAAACTCCTCAGATGCTGCCTTTAGGAGTGGCGAATGGAATGGTCCGCTTACCGGAACCTGGATCACGCGCGCTCTTATTTCCTTAAGTTTTGCTGACGCCTCATCCACGCCTTCCTTCAGTCCTGTGATAGTAACCTGTCCGTCGTAGTTGTAGTTTGCAATCCATACGTTATCTATCTTATCAACAACCTCTTCAACCTCGCTGTCCTTAAGGCCAATTACAGCAGCCATTGCCCCAAATCCCTTAGGGCATGCCTCCTCCATGATACGTCCTCTCTCCTTTACAAGAAGAAGCGCTTGTTCATCCGTAAGCACACCTGATGATACAAGTGCTCCGTACTCGCCAAGTGAGTATCCGAGGTTAACATCCGCTTTAATGTCGTACTTTTCAAGAAGTTTAAGCGTTGAAAGCGATACTGAGAGCATAGCAACCTGAGTGAACTGAGTGCGATTAAGGGAATCATTCTCTTCAAAGCAGAGCTTTTTTAAATCTATCTTGAGTACTTCTGAATATCTATCAAATGCGTTTTTGAACACCGGAAATTCATCGTAGTAATCCTTGCCCATTTTAACTCTCTGAGCACCTTGACCCGGAAACATAAAAGC
Organism: uncultured Spirochaetaceae bacterium; assembly: GCA_945910645.1. Classification (GTDB taxonomy): domain Bacteria; phylum Spirochaetota; class Spirochaetia; order Sphaerochaetales; family Sphaerochaetaceae; genus UBA9848. Next base: position 26,042 of record CAMDZB010000010.1, read on the forward strand.
TGTAGCCATAAATCCTCCTATTCCTGATTATGCTTGAGCGTATCCAAACAGAACGAGATGAACGAAAGGAACATCAGAAGCGCTCCTACTGCGCTCACAAACGTATTAATTGAAATGATGAACATGAATATTCCAACAAGTGACATCAAATTATATAAAAGGTTCCAGATTCGTAGTGAAAACTGTATGTTAACAAGCGAAAGTATGTATGAAATTGAATGCACCGCTGAGGCGATAAGAAGGGCAAGAAGCATAAAGAAGAAGTGTATGTTGATATCAGCCCCACTTGGGACAACAAGAATCAAACATAGAGCTAGGATAAGCGAAATTAGTACGCTTGGCTTGTATCGATCCTTGCCGTGGAAAATCATGTTGTACTGATCGAGGAACATAAACACCATCGTCATTGTAGAAAAATAGTTACGAACATTGATGAAGATGCCGAGTGTATCAAAATACGGAAATATCGAATAGAGGTTTCTTACACCAACATCTGCGATACAGTATAGTATGATTGTCATGTAACATAGCACGGAACATGCCTTACTATCGCTAAAGTTGAACGAGTGAACCATAAGCAAGATGTGAATCGTGGATATAAGGGCTACGAGGATAGAGAACGAGTAGTAGATCCAATTTATTCCCTCCCTCATCCTGTTGTTCATAACATCAGATATGATTATCGATATTAAAAAGAGCGCAAAAAGTATTACTGTGACTGTGGTGATTAAAACTCGTTTTTCCTTTGCTCTGATCATGAAATTACCTTACGTTTACGAAAAGCTCCGTCTCCTGTACGCCGAGGGCTGCCACTCCAAAGAATGATGCACCTGTGTCAATCATGGATGAAATGCTACTTACCAGTGGTAAGATAGCAAACAATATCATTGCATAGTCTTTGCTCTCTATTCCAATAGCGTTAAGTGAGGTTGTCACTACAAATAGTACCTCAAGTCCAGGATGCATAAGAGCGCTTGCACCTGAGAGTGCAAGTACAATAAACGGAAGCGTAAAATACGCGCTGATATTAACAGCATAATCGTTATACTTTGCGATGATGAACACCACAACAAAACTCACAAACGCAACTCCAGGACGTGCGCACAAGGTCAGGAACGGCGTCATACTTGCAGCGTTCTTCTTTGGAATGCCGTTTTCGTGTCTTAATACCACCTCTTCACTCGGGATTGAGAACAAAACATTGCGTGTAAAGAACGATGAAAGTGCTATGGATAAACTTGAAAAAGTGAGTGCAAAAGCTGTTTTCCTCTGAAAATGACTTCTGGTAAGGTACATGAGCGGATACACAACAAATAGAAGAACAAGAGCGCCAATAAAGAGGATAATCAGAAGGTTTCTAACCTCTTTCCCTACACTCTGAAATCCAATGCTCATAAACCAGAATGTGCCTATGAAAAACAACGCAAAATTATAAACACGCGCCATGAAGCGAGCAAATCTAAATCCAATTTCAGTAAATGAGTTTAGAACAATATATGCAGGCCTGATCACATCAAGATCCGGCTTTGTAAAATAGCCAATCAAATATGAAAGAGCCACTATGAGCAAAAGCAATTTATATGGGGATGAAAAGAGTCCGCCATCGCTAAATAGATCGTATGCAGATGTCATCCCTGAATCTATGATGTCGGATGGACTTGATGCAAAGTCTACATTCATAAATGTAGGGAATATAACAGACATAATGTACGAGAGCAGAACGGATACTACCATCGAAAGGATGCCCCAGATTATCGTCTTTAAAAACGTCTTAAAGAATGTCCCCTTTCGCCTTAAGGATGCAACTGATCCCACGGTTGTAAGTAGGGCAAAAAGGCAGGATATCATCACACCGCCTTGAAGAAGCTTATACGATACATTCTGGAAGAATTCCACCACAAGCTGTACATTTCTAAACGAGAGCGCCATAACGGCTGAGAGTATAAATGCCAAGAAGTACGTAAGGCTATACTTCATCATCATCCTCGTCTTTTTCTGAACATTTTGTATAGTTTTCCTTAAGCGTATTGTAGTCGTAGCGCGTGTTATCAGAGAGGCTGTATAGAAGCGTGTATGAGTCGACAATCCTTATAACATCCCTATCGCCTTCAACCTTGAACATCAGATCAGAAAGTGCCTTGAACGTTGACACCTCCTTAAAGCGTGAAAGGTCAAAGTAAAGTGTACCCTCGTACTCATTAAGCTTTATAAGCGTTGTAAACTCACTGTTTTCAAGAAGCGCTTTAATGTCATCAGGCAACTTACGTGTCTCAAGCATGAGGTAGGCATACCACTTGATGCGTTCCATTCGCTCTCTATCGATTGCTCCGTCCTCTTTCTTAAAGCGATATGTAAAGAAACGTAAAACTGAGCGGATAAATAGTAAGAGTTCATCGCTGTCTTTTATCTTATCTAAAAACGGAAGTATCACCATGAGCGTTCCGTATAGCTCCTCCTTGTTTGGTATGACGCTGAGCGCACCATCAAGGAATAGCGGCATCTTTTTACGCGTAAGCTGGAAGCCTTTGAGCCACTTCTTCACGATTTCAAGAGTGCTTTCTGTATCAAACTCTCTATATGATGAGAAGAAATCATCGTTTTTCAGCTCACTCTTAATTGCATCATACGTGGTTCTAAGAAGGGTGGTAAGCGTCTTTTGAGCCTTTGGACTTGATGTTTTAAGTAGGGTTGCTATCGATGCAAAGTAGCTCTCATCAAGTAAAGGCGCCATTGCACTATAGAGCGATGAGAACATCAGATCCTCACCGGCATCGTTGATATCCTCAACTCCGCGCCTTCCAAACTTCTCAAAGAAGCGCGCATATATCCCAAACCTGTCAGTAAGCGTTCTGATGTTTTCAAACACTTGGGTTTCAAAGCCGTTAAGATCAATCCAGAAGCCCTCTTTTTCAATCTTTGAGATTGGATATATGTGATAAAGCTTATCGTTAAGCGTCTGATATAGCATGAACTTATCGTTTCCTCTTTCAAGGTTCAGGGCGTTTATGAACGATACGTTTCTTAAGGTTTTCTTGCCGTTTTCCTTCGTATTCTTGCTTACAGACATCGTAACCCTGCCGTTTGCCTTAGAGTACGAGTTGTTGTAGAACACAAACACCTTATCAGGTCCCATGCCGTTTGCGTATGCATAGACGTTCTCCTCGATGCCTCCGTGTTCATTCACAAGGTCGAAGAGTTCAAACGCTTTAGTTCCTGAGAAACATCTTCTCTTCTTAAGAAGTGGGAAGATTAGGGTTTTATGCGCATCTAAGAAGGCGTAGTTTGGCGTCTCATCCCACTTTGGCGATGAGAATTCCATTCCGTATTTTTCTCTAAATCCCTCAAGCTGGCCGTGTCCGAACATAGGAAGGCCTGGGAGTGTTGATAAAAGCGTTGCACATCCAAAGTACTTATCCCCATCTCCAAAGCCCTCTATGGCGGCATCCTCATCAGGATTGTTAAGGAAATTTACGTAACGCTGCATGATTTCAGGATCAAAGGCGAGCGTCTCTTTAATGCCATCCCTGTATTCCTTGTTCGCTTCGTTTCTCAGCATGTTCATAAATGCGCTGTTGTATACGCGGTGAAGGCCAAGTGAGCGTACAAAATACCCTTCCATCATCCAGAATGCCTCAGCAAGAAGAAGCGTATTTGGTGCCTCTTTTTGCACACGATCCACAACCGTTTTCCAGAACTCCTCACCCATAAGGCGTGCAAATTCTTCATCGCTCATTGTGTGGTCTGCACGTCCTGGTATGTCGCCTGCATGTCCTTCCTCAGGATACCATAGGCGTCTTATATGCTTCATTGCAAGCGTCATTGCAGCATCAAAGCGGATTATAGGAAAGTCGCGTGCAACACGCAAAATCACACCGATTACGGCTTCCCGCACGTCCTTATTAAGGTAATTAAGCTGTGCAGTGTCGTTCCATGGCATACTTGTTCCATCGTTACCGTGGAAGATAAAACGCGTCTCCCCTGTGTTTTTATCGCGCCTTAGAAAGGTTACAGCGCAGTCTGACTTGTTAAAGTAGTGATCCTCAATCTTAATCTCAACATTTGGATCCGAGGAGAGATCCTCACCGTTATATGTGTATGATGCAAACGGTGAATAGCTCTGGCTTATAAAGTACTCAGGGTGCTCAATTACCCATGGCGAGTCTATTCCCGTATGGTTTGGAACCATATCCCCACAGAGGCGGATATGATAGTTACTAAGACGCTCCTTAAGGCGATGAAGTGAATCCTGACCTCCAAGGCGATCTGCAATCCTATATTCGTATAGCGAGTATGCAGAGCTCTCCGCATCGCTGTTACCACAAAGGCACTTTATGCGTTTACTTGCAGGGCTTCTCTCCCACACACCGATGAGCCAGAGGGCGTTAAAGCCGCTGTCTCTTAAAAATATAAGCTCCTCATCTGGAATCTCATCAAGATGAGTTATGGATCTATTGTATTTCTTTGAAAGCTGTGAGAGCCAGACAAGGGCATTCTTGGCAATCATCACAACATTAGGCATCCAATCCCTATCCTCAGTGTACGCCTCAATGCCATCAAGAGTTCCTAGCTTGAACTGTGGCTTTCCACTTCCCGTAAAGTGAGGCTTTCTGAACTCACTAATATAATCACGTGCCTTCTTTAGAAGCTTGAGCACATTTTCACTAAGGTATTCCTTCCAGTGCTCAAGGATGTACGAAAGCTGATCCTCAAGCGATGTTGGAAAGAGTATAGATGGCTTATTTAGAAAATCAAAGAGCGAATCAATATCGTTCTTTTTAAACAGCCCCTTTGTGCTCACGCTCTGGTATGGCAAAAATGACGATAAGAAAAAGATAGCGTCCTTTTCAATATTGAACTCATCTGATTTAAAAGCAACCTCTGCATTCTCTATAATTGCAGGGTTTGATGTGATAACATAGTACACGAATAGAGAGCGGAGCGTTTCAGAGAGCATCTGATTCTTTAAAAGCTTTGTTGGAAATGCCATATCATACTGTTTTAGTGATGATTTAAAGGTAGCATTCTTCTCGTTGAGTTTTGTGTAGTCTTTAAAGAGCTGAATCCTGCTTGTTTTTATAACGTGTGTAATCACATCCTGGTATGCAGAATGAAGCACACCAATTAAATAAAATGAGAGTGAAGAATACTTTCCTGTTTCATAAGAAACATTCAAGAGATGCGCAAATTCATCTGCAACTCTATGAAAAACTACAGGTGGATCCTCTGTATTAAAAAGGGGCTGAATATAATCAGTCTTTTTTCGTACATCTACTGATATTCGTAAATCTCTATTGTCCGCATTCTTCATATTTTGATTATAACACAAGATAAAATAAAAAGATAGGAAGGCAAAGCTTCCTATCTTTAGTGGTTTTTATGTATTTACATTACGTTGTTGTTGTGGACTTTGGAAGGATCGTCCTATAGAGACGTAAACCATAACGCTCCTTATTCACCATGTTCAATCCACCAAGGCTGTTCCTACTAAGATCAGTCATCTCGTTGATATTAAACTTATATATCTCTTCTTTCTGATCAGCCCATGATCCACTGAACACGTAAGGTCCTCCTGAGGTAATAGCCCTATCATTAAAGTTACCTAGCGTAATTTCAATTACGTTTCCGGACATATCATAAAGTCCAAGGAGATTTTTCTTTGCACCATTGTATCTGATGGCGTCTGCACCTGTAATGTACTTACCTACAGGCTGAGTACCAGGATCATTTGAATACAAACCACCGTAGATGACATAGTCTTTAAGGCTTTCATGGTTTGTAAGTGTGGATGTTGTGTCAAGACGCTTATCATAGCCTGATGGAGCATTATAAGTCTGCGCATAGAAATTTGTAGGAAGTGAAGGTGTTTCATTATAAGATGCTTCCCCTGAAAGCGCCTGAGAAGATGATGATGATGCATAGAGGTATTCGCCAACCGTTGGAAGTCTGAATCCTGTCTTGTCTGCACCAAATCTACCATATGCGGTGTCAGCCTTATCTAAGTATTGAGGATAATGATTATGAATATCCGCAAGTCTAGATTTATCAGTAGCAGTTACAGACCTAATTATTGAATTATCTGTATTGAGATATACAGGTGTAAGGGCAACAGCGTTACTTCCATTTATTGTACGCATGTTTGCGTTGTACCATTCTGTTGCTGCGTTACAGAACACCATCATCTCGTATACAGACATACCAACGATTGGGTCAACTGCACTGTTTCTGTTCCTAGCTGTTCCCTGAGTTCCATTATTATATCCATAATACTCAGTGGTACTGCTATCAAACGTGTATCCACCTGATGGTGAGGTTGCCCATGTATAGATCTCCTTAAAGAATCCACCTGTCACTGGGATATCAGCAACTAAGAAGTCGTTATGGATCTTCTGTGTATAGTTTATAGTTGGCCATGAAATGCCACCCTGTAAGCGATAGAAATCCATCTGCTGCTCAGTAGGATATGGGTGACGTGTTTCTCCTATAAAGTCTTTGTAGTATGGGCTATACGCTGCACCTTGCTTGATCTTAAGTGATGATGCCTTATCAACATTGAAATACTTATTGTCAACATTAACAACAGTTACGTTTTTTCCTGTTTCTGTATGCGGTTGGAGAATTACACCATCGCCGTTTACACGCTGCTTTGTTATGTTCTTAATATGCTTATCGTCGAATGTGAACGACGGCGTAAATTTAACAGAGCTTGCTCCCTCAGGAATTGTAAGCGCTGCATTGATTCTACCATAAGGAATAAGTTTTGCAGTAGAGTACTTGCCGTTCGCATCAGGCTCTGAATAGAATTTGTAATTAACGGTAAGCGTTGATGAAGTGTCAATGCTGCCATCAGCTTTCAACACTCTGTGTGATACGGGAACTTCCACACCCTCTGAAGGTGTTTGAACAAATTCAATACCGTTATTTTTACTCACATCATCAAGTTGTACGATGAAGTACTGGTTACCCTCAATAGCAGCCTCTTTATTTAGGATCACCTCGTTCTGTGACAACTTAATTCCAACATTGTAAACAGGGTTAGGGTTGAAAATTTTGACTTTGACCTCTCCTCCAGTTGCAAAAGTCGGCTGTGTAACATCTTTAGAATCAGCTGCAGCAAGGGTATCTGATGCAGGGATTGTTAAGACCACATTACCACTTAGTGTTCCTGATCCTGTTGGATAACCTGTAATCGCAATATCAACAGTCTTGATGACATCAATATCAACAGTATCAGATACCTTTTCAACAGGCCCAATAGTCACAGAGTAACTGAGCGTATTTTTTGAATTGTATACAGAGTTAAAGGAATTAAGCCATTTGACCACTGATGCAGTATCAAGATCTGGTCTGAAGTACGTCTTATCATTGGTAATAGAGAGTTTAATACCCTTAGTTGTATCAGAGCCGATTCTCACATATGGAATAAACTTGACATTGGTAAGCACTGTTGTTCCATCGCTGTCGTATGCTGTACCACTAATTGTGTAGTCCCCACTTGGACTATATTGAATGTTTGGCTGCTGAGGCATAGTAAGGCCAGTAACTGCATTTGCAATGCTATTAGAGGTAATCAGGAGAGGTAGGCTTGTACTTGCAGCATTTGTAACGAATGCTCCTTTGACCCTGAATGTGAGTGTAGTTTTAACGTTGCCTATATCAGGATTCGTGTCGCTAGCGCTTGTTGACTTGATTATCTCACTCTTCTGTTCAACTACCTCAAGCCCTTTCTTTGGATCAACTGCGGATTCATTTCCAATGTCGATAACGCTAGAAACATTCGTAAACCATGTCCTTAATTTTGTAGGAGTCATAGCTTCAAACTTTCCACCAGTGAGAGTCAATGTGACAGTCTGCCCCTGTCCATATCCAAGGTAAACCCTGTGTGGAGCTGAAAGATTAGCATTATTTGATGAAATCCTAAGATTATCATATGACTTGTAGCTTACAGGGCTTGTAAGGCTAGGTGCCGTATTGGTATTAGCTATGTCATAGTCAGCTGTGGTAAAGTTCGTGATTGGCACGCTGATATCTGCTGTGTTAAGCGTGAGATTTGGAATCGTTATGTGCCCTGTGATTCCCACAACCAATGTTGACTTTGCTGTTGTTGTCTTTTCAAGCTGGCTATAATCAAACTGGAAGTAATTGCCGCCAGCCTGTCCTGTTGACAATTCATTAAGCTTTGCAAACCACCTCTTAACTTCAGCATCTTGTATATCAGTCTTAAACATTGGTGTGATATCAGCACCCTCTGGCTTATTAAGCGTAAGGAGAACCTTAATGCCGTTGCCGTCTCCAAGTTTGATGTATGGAGTTCCAGCAATTGGATTTGTGCTTGAACCATAGTATCCTTCTGCAGAGCTTATCGTAAGTGTAACATCATCAGTGACGTTGTAGTAGATGTCTGTGTTAAGGTAGAGTGCTTCATTGTTCTCGTTAACTGTTGTGCCTGTGTTATCAAGGGCGCTGTATGGGATCTTTACAGTTGTTGTACCCCTACCACTGATTGCTGTAGGATTTGGTGCACCAGTTACTCTGATGAGGAGTGAATTTGTATGAAGGCCTGCACCTGCAATATCCACATACTCGAATTTAACAGTTCCACCAAGAAGATCGCTCAGTGGCTTGAACCATTCTGCAATTCCCGCATTAATAGCATTCTTTGTTGCCTCAGTATCATCTTTTTTGTCTAATGAGCCACCAAAGAGTGCACCATCAAACTTGAGCATGATTGAAACGCCATCACCTGTCTGTCCAAACTTGAAGTATCTTGTTGCAACAAGGCTCTTCTCAGCACTGCTTCCTACATACGTACCCTCAGACTGTGGGACTGCTGATACATCCTTAAGGCCTGTTGTATCATATCGTGCCCCAGTAATTAGTAACTTCTGACTATCATCCTGAACTTCTCCTGTCTTTTCCTCAGGACCACCATATTGAATATAATTGTATGGAATATAAATTGGTACATTCTGATCACTTGATGTCGCAGCAGCGTGAGCATAGCCGTTAAGTGTTACAGTTAAGATGTTACCCTTAATAGGCAGCACTGTTTTATCAATAGTACACGAAATACCACTAAAAGCATTTTTGAAGTCAGAGTCATTGATGCTCTTTGCAAGTGATTCTTGAAGTGCTATAAGTTTTTCCTCAGTATCCACATTGAAATTACCGTTTGTAAGCTCAATGCGGATCTTTACAGGGTTTGTACCTCCAATATCCATCCATTTGTATGAACCTACTCCGAGTGGATTATTTTCATTCATGCCATAGTTTTGTGATTTTACAAGAGCAGCCTTTACCATCTCATCTGTCGCCATGTAGAGGTTAACAGCATTAGGCGCTCCTTCATCTGTATTTCCAAGCATTATGTCATCATCTGTAACCATTTCACCATGTGGATTTGCTGCAAGTATATGCTTGTATTTAATGAGTAGACTCTTTGCAACTGTTCCCGTTATCTCTTTATTTGCGTAACCTGTCACCTTTACATCGATGTATGACTTTCCAGCACCACCGCCGTTTGTAGTATCAAGCTCATATGCAAGGATGCCATATTCTCTAGTGATCTCTGAGAATATATCTTTAACCATTTCATTATCAAGGTTTTGAGCAAAGCGAGCGTTAGAGAGTTCAACTCTTACAATGACACCATCCTCACGTTGGTCTGTATTATCGCCAGTAGTAGCACCAGTATTTGTACTTCTTCCAAGATTGATAAATGGCTGTCCTCTAAGAGGTGAATCAGATGATCCTACAAATCCTGATGTTGTTGAAACGTTTGCAATCACAGCACCTTTGTTCTTAAAGAAGATCTTTGTTGTGTATTTGTCCTCATTAAGCGCACTTGAAGCAAACTTTATGTAATCCTTCTTGATCTTAAGCTCTGTGCCAAGCTCTGCAAATATTGCAGTCTCATCAGGTAGGTTGTAACCTGTAACCTTGATGACAATGTGATCTTCTGCAATGCTTGAGAGTAAATACTTACGTGTGCTGTTATCCTTAGGATCTTGAGGGATCTCTATGACTGTACCTCTTATATCCTCATTCATTTTTGTGCTATCAGAAAGGATTGCATTTAGCTTTGCTGTGTCAAACCTTGCGTTCTGGAGGTTTAATTTGAGTGCAAGTCCGTTTTCACTCTCAGCGTATGAGATGTATGGAGCGGCCTCAAGTGGAACGCCCTGGCTTCCGTAGAAGTTCGCATCGTTATCCGTAACACTTGATGATACAAGAGATGATGTCTGGTAGTATATTGGAATTGTCCGTGTTACAAAATCATCCACAGCACCTGCAAGGTCCATAGCTTCTATTTTAATTGATGTTGATGAGTTTGTATTTGGCTTTGTTGGATATCCTTTAATCTCAATTATAATGCTCTGAAGTCCTTTAGCATTTTCTACTTTATTACCAGTAGAAGGATCCTTGATTGTATAAGAATCGTTAGATTCTGTACTATCACCTGCTTGTGGATCAACCCATGTTCCACCAACTGCATCTTTGAAGTTTTTAAACCACTCTGCCACTCTTACACTATCAACTTTTTCGCTGAATGTTAGCCTTTTAGCTTCGCCTGTAATGTTGAGTTTAACTCTCGTTACAGGATATTCTATTGGAGTTCCAGATAATGAGACTGAGTAGTTATAATTAATATATGGTGTTCCCTTAATTGGATTGTTCAAACTACCAAAGTACGCATCACCAGTATCGATTTCAACATTGTCAGCAGGCTCAGTCCTGTAGTAGACATTAAGAGGTGTTGGAACTTTTTCATACGACTCATGGACATTCTTAAGTACGCTGTATGGAATATCAAAGGTATTCACACCATCAAGGCTACCAATCGTTGGGTGACCTGTCACAGTAAACACTATGTTGTCTTTACCTACTCCTGTATTTTCACCACTTTCAATTACAAAGTTTATTTTAGAGTTATTCACATCTCTTACAAACGAATCAAACCAGACCTTCAAGAGTTCTCCAGTTATGTTGTCATTAAATACAGCGTTCTTAAGCTGGATCTTGATCTTGTTACCAAGGTTGTTTGACCCAAAGTTAATGTATGGAGTTCCGATAAGCTTATTAGCACTTGTTCCTACATAGCCAGTCTCTGATGAGATAGTTGCCGAGATCTTTGATGTGGCATCTGTGGTCTCATACTTAATTGCGTTATCCTGATTTGCTTCCTCCTCAAGGGAAGTGATCTTACCGTTTGTATCAACAATACCCTTACGTAAGCGGAATGTGCTTGGTACATTTTCAAATACGAGTGCAGGGATTTGCTGCTTGATAAAACCTGTACATGATGATGAATTAAAGTAACCTTGAATATTCACATCAACCCATGTACCGTTTGTATCGTATGCAGCAATTGTTGCTTTTTCAATTGTTACATCAGAATTTTCTTTAAACCAGCTCGTAACAATAGCACCCACTGCAAGTGATGATGTTTTAAACTTAACAGGATGATTCTTTGCCGATGGTAAAATATCCCCAACATCACCTTCTCCATATGCATAGCCCTGTTTGTTGCTGATTCTCACCTTAAATCCTGATGGTATTGAGCCTGTACCATCATCAAAGTATGTCTTTTCTGGAGCTGTTAAAGCTTTCGCCTCAGATCCGTAGTAACCAGTCATATCCTCAATTGTTAGGATCGAGAAATCAGCCAGTCCCCTATAGTAGATGTTCTTTGTGAGGCTTGATGTCTGCCATTCACTGTCCGCAGAGGCATTTTGAATGTCAGCAAATGGGATCACTACTCTAAGATCTTTAGCACTAGCGCTCCATGCAATGTTACTGTAGCCGTGGATTCTGAATTCAACAACATTAGGAGCGTTTGCATCCTGTCTAATGTCATCAATGTGTGTCTCTTTTCCATCTTCAACATTCATAATGTCTCTTATGTCTGGAATCCACTGTTCGATGTCTGATGCTGTGAGTCCCTGTCTGAATGCACCGCTTGAAAGCGTGATCTTAACACGGTATCCAAGAGCATGGTCGCTGTCTATCAAGTAGCTCTGAGAGAGCCACATTGGGTTTGTGCTTTCTGCACCTGTGTATCCTGCATCGTTAGAGAGCGTAATAACAGGTGTAACTCCTGTGTAGAAGTTAAAGCTATTGTTAGTAATCTTTAATGTGTTATCGACACTCGAAATTCCGCCGAGCATATCCTCATATGGAAGTGTGAATGTTGTGGCTCTTTGAATGTTTGGAACTTTTGCATAACCTGTCATCTTAAGGGTTAGCGGGTCTGTACCCTTACCATCAACGTATTCAACCTTAAGTGATGAGGCACTGTCAGCAACGTCTCCCACCACCGTCTTAATAACGTCAGTAGCGCCTGTATTGAACCACTTCATCACTTTTTCTGATGTTAGAGTATCGCTGAACTTAAAGTCGGTCCAGTTCTTGTTATCAGTTATTTTATCTGATGAGAGCTTCAGTCTAATGAATCTCTCTCCTACATTAATATAAGGGAGGGCATCTATTCTATTATCATAGTCTGACGCAACAGATCCTTCTACTATTGTCACAACAGGCTTGTTACCTGTTCTATAATACAACTGAGGATTTTTAATTACAGATGCATCAGTATCGTCTGATGTACCGACTTTCCAGTTCTGGAGTTTATCAGGTGGAATAATGACACTTTGTGTTAGTGCATCAGATGATGTTGCTGATATTGAGTAGCCGTTCAAGCTTACGATTATTGAACTCTGATCAGTCATAATCAACTTTACAATTGCACTTGTAATTTTAACATTTGTATTTGATGCAAAGACAAACCAACTCTTGATATCTTCACCAACGCTGAGGTTCGTAAACTTAGCTCTTTCAAGGTTGATTCTTATATCCTCACCGCTTCCGTTTGCAATACCAACATAGTAAGGAATTGATACAGGGTTAGAAAGCTCAGCACCCTTATACACAGTATCAAATTTTGCGCTTGCCTTATCCTCAATCTTAAAGTAAAGCGTGGTTGTCTTGTTGCCCTGAGCAGCAATTGCACCATCAATTGCAGTCCATGGAACTGTTACAGTGACAACTCCGTTATTAGGTTGAGCTGTTGCAGGGACGTATCCTGATATTAAGAGCTCAAGTATGTTCTGGCTTGATGCTGTAGTGTCCGTTGTAATATTAAGTTCAGTTGCGCCAATTGTCTCTTTAATCTGATCAAACCATCCTAGAATCTCTGAGTCTTTCTGACCTGTAATAAACTCATTCTTAAACTTCTTGTTTGAAAGAATAAGGCGAACTCTTGATCCTCTTGTATTGTTCTCATCACCTGTATAGAATCCTGGGACAAACTGTAATGGCTTTACAGCACTTGAGCCGTAATAGCCTGTGGTATCAGAGATGTGAACCTCTACATCTGTAGTCTTAATAAAGTAACAATGCTGTGTTATGGAGTATGTCTTATACGTCTCACCAAATTGAATGTGACTTAGTGGAATTTCAATATCGCCATAAGATGGCTGTGCGTTTCCTCCATCAGATCCTGATGTTGCAGACTTACCTGTTCCTATGATGCGGATTACGATTGTGTCTTCTCCGCTGCCGCCTGATAGTATCTCTGCGCTGAGGTCTGAGAGGAACCAATATGCGATGTTTTCAAACCATTGTTTTACATCAGTTACACTCAAGCCATTCTTAAACTTGCCGTTGCTGAGTGTGATCTTAATTTGTGATTCGCTCTTCTCGTTTGGAACAGCGATGAGCGGATAGCCCTCTGTTCCTCTAAAGTCGCCGTCCGTATTGTCTAGAATAGCAAGTGTAACTTCACTAGTTACCTTATATGGAATGTTCTTGACAATAGGAGTTGCAAACTTTGCATTCTTAATGTATTCAGGGCTGATTGAAATCTGAAGATTGCCTGAATTCTTAAGAGTATCAGTTTCTGTTTTATAGTAGTTCTTAAAGCTACCTTCAAGGTTGATAACAAGAGATTTTTTCTTACCGTCTGCATCAGCAATCACCTCGTGTACTGTTACAACCGGGTTGTCAATTATGCCATCTGCATTTATAAGCCACTTTGTGATGTCTTGACCCTTAGAAAGTCCTTCAAACTCAGCCTGTTTGTCTTGACCTGTGATCTCGAGGCTGTCGTTGATTGTAAGGAGTATTAGCTGACCGTCTGTATCATCTCCGTCTGTTTCTTTTACGCTATGGATGCGTAGGTTCTTAACGCCTTCAATAGGCTTTGTCGGATAGCCGTAATATTTGATATCGTTATCTTTTACAGTGACATCATATGCAATCTCTCTCCATATTGCTGTAAGAGACTGATTCTCCCTTCTGTTCACAATTGCATTATTATCATCATCTGGATTATAGACGTTGTTTTGCACCTTCTCGCCAGTCACATCGTCTCTCCACTCAACAAAGAGCCAACCAGGAACTGGATGATTCTTCTTGATATCTTCAAGGTCTACGAGTGTTATCTGATTTGGCTTTGTCCATTTAGCTTTTGCAGAATAGTTTCTGTCTGGTTTAATAAGTTGTGATATTTGTCCTTGACCGTTTATGATACCACCGCCAGATCCTTCTGTTATTTCGTAACCACCGAATATGAATTTATATTTTGTGGCATCGTTATTGCCGTTTAGCCTTGCTTTCTCTGTGTCAAATGCACTCTTGAAGTCAGATTCCTCTTTAATATCGCTGTTGCCAAGGTTGTATGTTATATTCCAAATTTTCTCAGGTATGGTTATTGTTGGAAAACCATCGATTGTGAGAATCTTCTTTTCAGGATCACTTATTATTGCGCCAGGCTCTGATACATACCACTCATTTACCTCTGTTGCATAGAAAATGCCGTCAGGAATATCAACCTCTGTTTCAACCTTTGCCCCATTGGCTTCTTTTTCAACTTTTGCTTTTGGTTCCTTTGTTGCGTTTTGAGAATCTAGGGTTACACCGAACACCTTGTTCTTTGTCCACTTTGCGGTGATTGTGATTGTTGGAACTTCATCAACTGCCTCTGCCCTATCCACCTTGAATGTGTATTCACCAGGAGTAGCTTCATTGATCTTAGTAGTTCCTGAATAGAACCCATCAAACCTCCATCCATAAGCAGAAGGTGCCTTGAACGAAATTGTAGGTTTTTTATCCTCATCAACAGAGCCCAACCATCTCCAATCAGCTGTTACCTTTCTCTCTTTCGAAACAAAGTTGCCAGGTTCGATTGACTTATTGATGTCACCTTCACTGCTGATATACTCAGTTGTTCCAAATTTATATCCCTGGAACGACCACGATATTGTTCTGTTAAACTGATTGTCGCTAAATGCTACCTGCATCTCATCATCAGACGGATAGTCAACACCTGGTGTTCCATTCTGTTGGTTCTCATGTACAAATACAACCTTCCACTCCTTTTTTGGAAGCTCATCTAAACTAAGCTTGTCTATAGTAGGTCCAAGCCCGGTACCTCTATCATCACCTTCATTACCACCAATGGTACTGAACGACCATTTGTGATCCAAATAGTATAGGGTAGTTTTTCCTTCATCTTTTTTTGCAATCTCTGTGTAGTCATTATTCACATCACCGTTACCCCATGGTTTTAAAGTAAGTTTTTTTACAACAGAGTCATTCCATACACCGTATAGAGTCTCGTTGCCGAAGAGCTTCTTTGACGATGTGACTACTTCTGATGAGGAATCACCTTTTGGTGTTGAACTTCCCACCTTTGGTTTATAACCTACAAATGAAAATACACCATTTTTATCTACGATATTCTTTTCAAAATTAACAGTTGGAGCATCACCCCAATCTGCCGTGATAGTGGTGTCGCCCTTAATGGAAGGATATGAGTTAGTCTGATTAACGAGCATAATATGCCCGTCTTCGTCTATAAAGCCCTTATAGCCTTTAAATTTAACTTCTGCTGAAACAGAACCACGAGGCTCCTCATACTGTTGTGTTTTTTCATCATAACGACTAGGAGTTGGTTTATAGTCACCTACATACACAGTAGGGTCAACATACGTGATCGCTGCCGTGTATTTGAGAGTAGGCTTATCGATAGGGTTCTCAGACGGTGTAAGCTTCTCTTTGCCGTCTGTGTTCTTGTACCACGACTTATCAAGAGGGTTATAGAAAATCTGCGTGGTGCCCCTTGTATCTCCATTGCTTATAAGAGTTAGCTTGTAATAATACGGCGTGCTGTCATCATCACACGATGTGATAAAGAGCCCCACTGTAAAAATCAAAAGCAACGCTGCAAATAGAGTTTTTAATGTTCTGTTAAAATTTTTCATAATCCCCTCTCTTTTGGACGTAATTCAGACTATTAATATAAATATTATAAATATAAAGGGCGTTTTTTCAAGTAAAACACGGGGGTGATTTAGAAAATTTGAACAGATTTATATAAAAAACTTGAAGCTTAGGAACATCTTGAATTCCCTGTCCTTACCCTGATAGAGGTTCGGTGAGAGAAGCGCACCAAGTTCAATCTTTATGGTTCTGCTTTCAAATGAGGCTGAAAGAGTGTGCATAAAGAATTTCTTATCGTTGATGTTAAACGCATCGTTTTTGAAGGTGTAAAAATTAAACTTGTTATGAAGACTTGCCTTCATCGTTGGCGAAAGAACCAAGGATAGGTCTATAAAAAGGCGAAACTCCTTATCATCATCAAAGAGCTTTATCGCATCAATGCTCACCTTACCCTCAACTGGAACAAGATCGTCTAACTTGTTGTATTTTGGAGACTTAGCCGAAATTCCAAAATTGATATTTTTATAGATATACTCGCCGTTAACGGTGGCTGTGGTATCGCCGAATACAAGCATGTTTGTTGCAAAAACACCGAAGGAAAAATAGTTACCATCCGTGAGAATCAGGCTGAGCCCAAGGGATGTATCAACGCTTGAGGAAACATTTGTATAGTATCTGAAAAAGCTCTCGCCAAGGAATGAAAAGAACGAGAGATTTCGGTTAAGAGTGGCCTCTGACGTCTTATAATCGCTTAAGGATAGGTTAACGCCAAGTGAGAAATACTTATACCCGTAGGCAATCATGATGTCAACATAGCGGCTCTTTACGCCCTCGTACAAGCCATCTGTATTTTTTCCTATCATCTTAGTGGTTGCACCGAGGTTAAGCGCCATAACACCGCCTAGCACGCTTATGTTGAGGTCTAAAACGGGCTCCTGTAGTGTGGATTGACTTGAACCCTCCTTAAAGAAGGTATCCGTGTACTTCACCTCCCCTACAAAGAGCGATGATGATGAGAAGAACAGCTTTGCAGGGTTATCCCTCACATCATCAGACCAGATGTCCGCGTTTGATGCAAATAGCGAGAGTGGAACAAGTGTAAACAAGACAACTAGTAGGAATCTTTTCACTGTTTCAGCTGTGCTTCTGCCCTATCGTTTGACTCTTTTAGGGCTCTCACCTCAGAAAGCTTTAGAGCAGCCTCCCCCGAGTGCGTGTAGGTGTACACCTCCTCAAGAAGCGAAATTGCACTCTTGTAATCCCCGTTTGCGTAGTAGATTATCGCTGCGTTGTAACCTGACGGAAGATGCTTTTCTTGTTTCCATGCCAAGTAGAATCTATCCCTTGCCGCAACAAGATAATTATTCTTAGCAAGCTCCCATGCATCCTCGTACGCCTTAAGTTCAGGATCGTTTGCCATAAGCTTTTCAACCTTACTTACCTTATGGGGCGAAAGAGACCTTAAAACCGAGGAGTTAAGGTTGTTAAGAAGGCCTTTATAGTATGGAAGCACAGATGGAGCATAGATCGTGTATGGGTAGACTGTGGTGGATTTGGATGTTGAATCCTCAACTGTACGAGATGCTATCACACGGCGTGTGCGCGCATCAACCACGTTGTATGTGACCCCTACTGTGACCCTCTGGTAGAGCGTGTAGATATAGTAATCAACGACTCGTCTTCGGCGTTCAACGCCGTTCTTGTCTTTGTACGTCTCCCACTCATATACAGGATCGACATCAAGATACTCGTTTAGGTTCATCTTGGTAACCTCGCTTGTGATAAAGGCGTCGATGTTGTTAGCCTCAATCACATCGCCGTATGATACGCCTGGGATCGTGATGATGTTGTAGATATTATCAGCCGCAGAACCTGCGATAACAGTGTTGAAGTAGTTTGTTCTTCGAAGCGCCGATACAAGTATTTCGTTGGTGTAAGCTGCAAGTGAGTCAGGAAGCGGTGTCTGATATCCTGAGTATGGCAGGAGCCTGAAATTGTTATAGTCATAGAACGAGCCTAATCTAAATGGAATATACGAATTTGAGTATGAGTAGTTCCATTTCTTGTAGCTCACTGTTGATGGAACTGCAATATTCCTGTATTTTGACATGTTGATCTCTGCAGGCTCAAGAACGTTAAACTCAATGGATGGTGGGCCTGATGCACATGATGTGATGATCAAGGCAAGAAAGATTATAGACACAAAAGAACTAAGACGTTTAATATTTATATTAAAACTCTTCATAAAACCATATTTCCTCTCCAAATAAATATAATACTAGAAAATTGTATTTTTGTGTACCTTGCTATATATTTAGTCATTATGGCAAAAATAGTATGTAAATTTGGCGGAACAAGCCTTGCAGATAGCAAACAGATGAAGAAGGTAAGAGACATAGTTCTCTCATCAAAAGACAGACAATACGTGGTTGTTTCAGCCCCTGGAAAGAGGTTCAGCGACGATATTAAAATCACAGATCTTTTGTACGCATCCCTTGAGGATGACGATGCATTTGACAAGGTTGTAACGCGATTCTTCTCACTTGAAAGAGACTTAAACGTGAATCACGTGGCGTCAAGCTACCTAATCGCAAACAGGGATTTTCTAAGACAGAGCAAAGATCTTATGGCATCGCGTGGCGAATACTGCTCTGCTATGATTTTTTCTGAGTTTATTGGATACAACTTTGTGGATGCAAGCGATATTATCACAATCAACGACGACGGAAGCATAAACG
>CAMDZB010000011.1 GCA_945910645.1 uncultured Spirochaetaceae bacterium
CACTCCCCTGAGGAGATCGAAACTGAAATCACTCACGAGAGCAAGTTCATCAACCAGATTGTACTTCACAACAGCGAAAATCCATACACTATTGCACTTGTAACGCTCAACATCGATGATGTTAAGGAGCACATCAGAGCAAACGGAATCAATGATGAAAACGCACTCTATACATCGCTTGAGGAGGACTTCAACAGATACGTCAAGTCTACTAAGACCAACGTGATGTGGCAACCTGCCGTATTTATCATCACAGAGGGCGAATGGACTGATGCAGACGGCCTTGTGAACTCCACAATGAAGCTCGTACGCTCAAAGGTTGCAGCTGCGTTCAAAGACCGTATGAACGAGAGCTACAGCAACAAAGACAGCGCTGTAATTACAAACAAAGCAATACTGAAGAAAATGTTCTTCTAATGAGTACGAGAGATGAACTTTTAAAAATCACTCTCAAAGAAGTTGCAAAACGCGGGATAGACGGTGTAAGCCTTTCTGATATTGCGCGACGTGTAAACATAAAGCCATCGTCTATCTACGCTTTTTTTGAATCAAAGGATGCACTTATTAAAGAAAGCATCCTTATGGGGGGAGAAAGCAAGACTGCCCCTCCAATCAATATCGATTTTAACAAAGAACTTAAAGACATCCTTCTAGACCTCTACTCGCACTATATCGATAAGTACTCAGATGGCATCAAACGCGACTACTTCGTGGTGCTATCAAAAGAAAGTTTTACTAACAAAGAAATATACAAAATGTACGAAAATTTGCTCTACTCAATCGAGAGCCAGATCAACCTGATACTGTCGTTAAAACTGAGCAATGTAGATAAAGAGAGCGAAAAGATACTCGCCCTATCAAACGTGCTCTCCTACGCCTTTGTACGCATAATGCTTTCGGCAATCAACGAGGGTAAGGAGAGCGCAATTTGGGATGCAGAAGACCTGATTACTTCTTTGCTTTGCTCTTAAAGAGCGCAAGTGCTTCTTTTTCTGTGATTGTAAACACATCTTTTGGATTCTTAAGCGACACAAAAGTACGCCCATGCGCAACGTAGAGTCCGTAACGACCAAGCCCTACTATAATGTCTTCGCCTGTCTCTTCGAACTTTCCAATCACGCGTGGGAGTGCAAAGAGTAAATCAATTTCATCAGTGCTCCAATCCTCAGCCTTTGTGTCACGTGGGACTGAGCAGAACCTCACGTTCTTAGTCTCCTTGATGTTACCAAGGATCCAGTATGGTCCGTGTTTGCCTTCAGCAGCGTAGTAGATGGCCTCACCTGTGGTTTTACTGTTGCCAACGAATGCAAACTTCTCATCAAGCTTTTCGCTTGCTGTGCGTTTGTCATTTACGAGTGCCTCGAGTTTTTCGTTTGTAACGTCGCTTGGGAGCCAGTCTTTTGGAAATCCTCTATAGTCGCCCTTTTCACATTCAATATATGGCCCGAATTTGCCGTAATGCATCTCGTATTTGCTGTCTACTGTAGGAAGCGTGAATCTCTTAGCTTCAGATGGCTTAATCTCCTTCTTCTCCTTTGCAACGAGAGTCTCAAGTCCGTTATCACCCTTGAAGAATTCGTTAAGGTATGTTGATGAGTCAACTTCATGATTAGCAATGTCATCAAGCGACTTTTCCATGTTAGCCGTAAAGTCGTACATAATGTACTTTTCAAAGTACTTTGATAGGAACTCGGAGAGTAAGACGCCAAGGAAGGTTGGAGCAAGTCCACCTGTCTTTTCAACGCGTGCAACGTACTGCTTGCTTATAAGGGACGAAACCGTGGTTGCATACGTGGATGGCCGTCCGATTCCAATGTCCTCCATCTTTTTGATAAGCGATGCTTCTGTATACCTTGAGATTGGCTGAGTCTCCTGAGATTGAATCTCAGTTTTTACATGCGTAAGCTCATCACCAACGTTGAGAGTTGGGAGCGTGTTCTCATCCTCATCGTCTTTGTCGTATGCCTTAAGGAATCCAAGATACTGAATCTTAACGCCCTTTGCTCTAAGGTGTCCCTTTGTGTTGTCGCTGAATGTCACATCAATTGTTGCCACTGTTGAAAGCTTAACAGATGGTTTCATCTGCGTGGCGATTGTACGTCTGTATATCAATGTATATAGCGTCTTTTCACGGTCTCTAAGCTTAGTCTCGTTTGGTGAGAGGAAGCGTCCTTCGTAGATTGCGGGTCTGATTGCCTCATGTGCTTCCTGAGCGTTCTTATCCTTAGTTGTGAAGTTTCTTGCCTCATCAAGTAGATAATCGCCTCCAAACTCGTCTTGAACACTCATTCTTGCAGCTCTCACGCCGTCTTCAGAGAGCGATGGAGAGTCTGTACGCATGTACGTGATGAATCCCTTTTCGTAGAGGTTCTGAGCGATGCGCATAGTATCCCGTGTGGTGTAGTGAAGCTTTGTGTTTGCTTCCTGCTGTAGAGTTGATGTGATAAATGGTGCTGGGGCAAGCTTGATGCTCTCCCTTGTCTTTACATCCTCAACCACGAATTTTGCGCCATATAGTTTTGCCTTTATATTCTCGGACGCTTGGCTATCGAGTACAACGTATGGAGCGTCCGTTTTAAGCGTGCCTGTGACCTCGTCGTAGAACTCCTTACCTGTAACTACAGCTTTGCCATCGATTCCGTCAAGAAGCGTGATGAACTCCTTGCTGCCCCCTTTTGATAGCATCACTTTGAGAACATCGTATGAGCTTGTCTTATACGCCATACGCTCAAGCTCCCTCTCGACTATGAGTCTCAACGTTGGACTTTGTACGCGGCCTGCAGATAGCTTTGATACAGAGAGCTTACTCCAGAGAAGCGGCGATATTGAATAACCAAACAGACGATCAAGTACACGGCGCGCTTCCTGAGCGTTCACCATGTCTTTGTTGATGTCGCGGGTTGAGCTGAATGCCTCAAGTATGGCTTTTTTAGTAATCTCGTGGAATACCATACGCTCTGTTGGTACTGTTGGATTGAGCACATCAATGATGTGACGTGCGATACTTTCACCCTCTCTATCCTCATCGGTTGCGAGCACTAGTTTATCCGCATTCTCAAGGTGTTTCTTCAGCTCTTTTACAATAGCCTTTTTCTCTTGAGGGATTATATATTTTGGTGTGAGTGTTTCAAGATCAATTCCCATCTCGTCTTGAGGTAGGTCTCTGATATGCCCCTGTGATGCGATTACAACACAGTCGGGAAGCATTGCGCCAATGCTCTTTGCCTTTGTTGGTGATTCTACAACTATTAATGTTTTCTTACCGTTTTCTTCGCTTTTTGCTCTCATATTCTATATAAATACACTTTTTATTTTTCTTTTTCAAGTAAAAAAGGCACCCCGAAGGATGCCTTCATTGTTTAAATAATTACATTATTTAATTATTTAATGCGTGGTTTAGCCTCATTGAGCAAGCTCTGAAGTTTATCAGCAGGATTGCGGAACTTTGAGAGGAAGATCATAGCTGCAATGATATATGGCTTGAATGATGCCTGCTTGTAAAGTGGGTCACGATAGCGATCAAATACTGATGCTGCAACCTCGCCTTCCTTACATGAAACGCCTGTGATATCAGCAGGTAGGCAGTGGAGGTAAAGAGCTTTACCGTCTTTTGTCTTTGCCATCATCTCTTCTGTGCATTCCCAGTTCTTATAGTTTGCGTTACCCTGGAGACATCTCTGTTCAAGAGCCTTGAGAGCTTCCTTGTCGCCTGTTTCAACGATCTTTGTTCTCTCTTCCATGATTGCATATGAAGCCCATGATTTTGGATATACGATATCAGCATTCTCAAATGCCTCTTCCATGGAGTTAACTTTCTTGAATGAACCGCCTGATTTCTTTGCGTTCTCGTAAGCAACCTGCTCTACTTCTGGCATTACGTCATATCCTTCTGGATGAGCAAGAACAACATCCATTCCGAAGCGTGTGAATAGACCAATAACGCCCTGTGGAACTGAAAGTGGCTTACCGTATGATGGACTGTATGCCCATGTCATAGCAACCTTCTTACCCTTAAGCTTATCTACGCCACCGAAGTAGTTGATACAATGTAGCATATCAGCCATGCACTGTGTTGGGTGGTCGATGTCGCACTGAAGGTTAACGAGTGTTGGGCGCTGCTCAAGAACACCGTCTTTGTATCCCTGCTCTACGCTCTCTGCAACTTCTTTCATGTATGTGTAACCCTTGCCGATGTACATATCGTCGCGGATACCGATTACGTCAGCCATGAAGCTGATCATGTTTGCTGTTTCACGAACTGTTTCACCATGTGCAATCTGGCTCTTTCCTTCGTCAAGATCCTGAACTTCAAGACCAAGTAGGTTACAAGCTGAAGCAAAGCTGAAGCGTGTGCGTGTTGAGTTGTCACGGAATAGAGAAATTCCAAGACCTGAATCAAACACCTTGCTTGAGATGTTGTTCTCTCTAAGACCACGTAGAATCTCTGCTACTGCAAATGTTGCTGCGATCTCGTCGTCTGATTCTTTCCATGTGTGGAAAAAATCGTTTAAGTACATCCTTGAAGTATTGTAACCTCTCAGCTGATCGATGTACTGCTTAATTGTATTCTTATCTTTCATTGCACCCTCCTAATGGTGTAAACAATATATTGTTAACTCATTATATACCATAAAAATTGTTTTGTCTATAAAAAAGTTTGAGCTTTAGAGGTCTATTCCAAGCGCCTTTATCGTCCTTAACACAAAGGCTGTAACCACATCAAGACCTGCATCCAAATACATGGCGCCAAGGAGCGCTTCAAAGGTATCTCCGAGGGTGCTTGAAAGGGTTTGGATCTTAGTAAGTGACCCACCGTGTGAGAGAAGTAAATACTTATCAAGGTTGTAGTGACGGGCAGCTTTTGAAAGCGTCTCTTCCTTGATTAGATTTATGCGTTTCTGTGTGAGAACCCCTTCGCTCTCGTATGGGTACGCGTCGTATAAAAGCGTGGCTGTGACAACGTATATCACACTGTCGCCAAGGTACTCAAGGCGTTGGTTCGACTCGGAATGTGGAAGTCCGTTCTCACCTGTAAACGAGGGATGTATGAACGCCTGATTCAACAGATGCTTATTTGAAAAAACCACGCCCAGAGACTCTTCTAATTTCTTAAGCTTCTCCAAGCGTGATTGTGTAAAAACAGCCTTTGACTTATTGCTGCTTTTCATTAATTATTTGTTCTGTTCTTCTGCAATGAAGTTTACAACGTCGCCAACTGTGTTGAACTGTGTTGCCTGCTCATCCTCAATCTGAATGTTGAAGTCGTTCTCGATTGCATAGATGAGTTCGTATGTATCTAGGCTGTCTGCTCCAAGATCCTTGCGGAATGATGTTTCGAGTGTGATTGTTGATGGATCTTCGACCTCGAGAGTTTCAACCATTTTATTTTTAAGCGTGTTAAAGATTTCGTCTTTAGTCATGATTATTTGTCCTCCATACTTATGGCTTCTTTTCCATCATAAAACCCACATACCGGACAGATATTGTGTGGTAGTATCATGTTGCCACAGTTTTCACACTTTGTAAGCGTTGGCTTTCTTAAGCGCATGTTTGCAGCCTTTCTTGATGCTGCTCTACTTTTTGATGTCTTAAATTTTGGTGTTGCCATTATTATATCCTCGTTTTATCTATTTCTATTTTCTTTTTCTTTAGTATTCTAAGAGAGAATACAAAAAGTTTCAAGTATCTATTCTCTATACGGTGTTGTAGAGATTGTGCGTGCAAGTCTAAAGCCGCGACTAGGACTTGATGAATACGTATTTGCTGTTTCTATCATAGTTGAGCCATTCGAAAAGGCATCATCAAGGTCAAAAAAGCCAGACACACACGCTGAATATTCCTCATTATATCCTCCTCCCAAGGACATACGGTATGCATTTGTGCCTACTGAATAAAACATATTCTCTGTACATTCAGATATATTACCTGTCATATCATATAGACCAATTGCATTTGTCAGCTTATCCGTATCTTTTTCACCAGTTTTAGTTGTTTTAATCTTTGCCTTTCCTACTATATCAGTGCCGTTGTCTATAACATCGGATTCAGTAAACAAGCCGTAATTATTTGAATTGATAGAGTATTTTGAAGCCGATTGTTCAACGACAGACGACTCTTTGTAACCTGCAGGCATATCTAGACGTAAAAGAGATGGATAAACAGAACTGTCCTGTTTCGATTGATATTCAGTAGAATTGTCAGGAATGACGGTTGCTGCAAACATCCATTCAGCAGTTGTTGGGAGTCTAAATCCTGTTGCTCCCTGTACATGCGATATTCTATGAGGAAAATCAGTATCTATAACACCACGTGATGTTATATCATCCATTGCGTCAATCATACGAAGCTGTGCACTTGATGCTCTCACGCTCTTTATAGGTTTTCCCTTTGGTGTGCCATCCTCTGTATATGCAAAGGTAAGGTTTCCACCCCTTGTGGAGTTATACCACTCTGTGAGTGCGTTACAGAACACAACCATGCTATCCCATGCAAGGTAACATGCAGGGTCGTATGCCGAATTTCTATTTTGTGGTTGGGTATCACTTCCTGATGAAACGCAATAAATGCCATACCATGGGAGGGGATCCGCTGTTGCATTAGGATATTGTCTATCAAAGCCAAAGTCATATCCTTTGTTGTAAAGATCATTCCAATCCATAATCAGCTTTAATAGAGCACCTGGCGTCTCTGTTTCTGCAATAGCATAGTCCTCAACAACCCACTTGTTTGAATCTTGATAAGAACTCTTGTTTAGACCAACAAGCGATATGTATGATTGTCTCTCATCAAATTGGCTTTGACGCGCCTGTAATGGAAGCATTATTTTATAGCCACCTGGGATTGATACAAAGTTCATTGTGATATCAACATCTGGCGCCTGGGATGGGTTCTCAGGATTGTACTTGGACATATTTACATGCTGACCAAGCCCTGTTGATTTAATCTCATCAACTGTGAGCTTAAACATAGGTTTAAGCGTAAAGTACTTGCTGTAATCTGGCTTGAATGACGTGGCAAGTGATACATCCTGCCCTTCATATGCTTTTTCAAACACGCTGCCTTCTTTGATTAAGTCGGATGAACCATCAACGCTATACCCATTAAAGACGTATCCCTTCCTATATGGAATAATTGGCGATACGTTTGTTGCCCCATTAGACTTGTCAGAAAGCGCTATAACGTTAGGGTTATTGTAGTTCAATTTATCTTTTATCTCATCACTTCCCTGTCCTGTGAGTGAATAATCTACGTTTCCAACCTTATAGCCGTAGTCTACTTTAATATCATTATTACAGGATACCAAAACGACGAGCAGAATGATTGATGTTATAATTCTATGTTTCATACCTTCCCCTCCCTTAAACGTTAATTGACCTTACGAGTCTGAGGCCTGTCTTATCGATCATGTCCTTGTTGGCATTAAACTGATTTGTCCAATAAGAAACAATGCTAGATGGCTCTTTTTCTCCAGGTTCTGTCAGCTCTATTGTCTTTCTTGTATCCTTAGAGAGATACACCTTGGCGCTCTCATCGCTAAAGTTGCCACCAACTGCGGTGAGCTTCTTTTCCTCCATAACTCTAGAGAAGATCATATCAACCCATTCATCAACGTTTCCACTCATTCCCCTTACGCCGAAGTTATTTGGAAGGTATTTATTAATAGTAGACGTTGGTGCGTCAAGATACTGAAAACCAATTGGATATGACTTGCCATTAAAATATGCGTATGATGCTTCACTGGTGCCTGCATTGTCACCTGAGACAACGTTTGTTCTGTTCTCAAACGATGGATATCTTG
The DNA here is from genome assembly GCA_945910645.1 of uncultured Spirochaetaceae bacterium. Classification (GTDB taxonomy): domain Bacteria; phylum Spirochaetota; class Spirochaetia; order Sphaerochaetales; family Sphaerochaetaceae; genus UBA9848. The sequence goes on from CAMDZB010000011.1 coordinate 7,799, forward strand.
AGGTGCCTTCACCTGACACTCCTTCCTCATAATTACTAGGAATGTTGTTAACTGGCCTACCTGATGCAGCGCATACCCACTCTGCTGTTGTTGGGATTCTGAATCCTGTTGCAGAGAGATCTGCACCAAAACCATCCACGTATTTATCTTCAGTTGTACCGGGCTTACGTGATGCAGATGTGATAAGAGCAACAGCATCCTCCATTGTTCTCACTCTTTCGTTGGTTTTTGGATTAATGTATGCGTATGTGAATCTTGATGTGCTCTGGTTATGTGCATTGTAATACTCTGTAAATGCATTTGCTATGATCATAGCCTGGAGTGGATTTACTCCAGTAAGCGGGCGCTCTGGATTGGCTTTTGCATCATTTCCAATAGGGAAATCAGGAAGATAATATCTTTGAAAGCCATATGGCTTGTCAGTTGTTAAATCCTGCCATCTCTGAAGTTCCATGTACATACCGCGTGTAATCACATGCTCGCCGATAGCAAAGTCGTGCTCAATCGGAGTGCTCATTGCATCATTTTCCTCATCTTTTAGGATGTCAGATCTCACGTAATAGCCCTTTGCCGGAATTTTAATCTCCGTGTATTTTGGATAGAAGAAGTAGCCTAATTGAGGTGTAGGAAGAGGTGTAGGAAGATAAGACTTTTTAAAGTACGGTGGGAAAAACACGCCGTTATTACTAAAATCTGTGAGCGTGTAGTAGTCAGCTGTGTCCCTCTCCCAAATTGCATAAAGATTTACAGCATTAGCCTTCTTGTTCTCTTCAGTCTCATCTCCTAAGTATCCGTCACTGATGTCGAGTTCAAATGACTTTGATGCTGGGAATTCTGGGATAATTGCATCGAATTTTCTACTCCAACCAGCGAGTCTATAGCCGTGGCGTGTGATGGTGTATGGAATTGTTACAGTTCTTGTGTATCCTTTAGCCTTGTCTGTAGCCTTGATTGATGTATTTAATTTAACATCTGAGTAGTCAATCTGTTTATTTGTAAAATCATAATAGTCTGAATCAAGAATGTTCGTTCCGTCTATCTTAGTTGTGTTAAAGTTGAGGTTTACATACATGTTATACTCATCTTTAGGACTTCCTGGTGCTCCTTCTGGCCATTCGGCATAGAACGACGCAGAATCGTAGAGGACGTATGAGTAATGGAGGTCTTTATCAATGTCCACCTCCGTATTGTCTTTGTAATACTTTGTTTCTACATCATAATATGCATAGAAGTTCACGTTTGTGGACTTAAGGCGTGAGGTGAATATCTCCTGCTTCCCGAGCGTGGATGAGAGTGACCATGTTTTTGTGTCGAATGTGTAGCGTTTTTTAACCTTGAGTGATCCATCTTTAATTGCAATTTCATCAACATCAACCTCAAATGAGTACTTTTCGCTATCTGGCACAGAGTACTCTACCTCTTGGTTATAGATGAACTTCTCTTTCTCCGCTGTGCCTTCTATAACCTTCCATTCCTTTGCGTCATTGTCGTAGTAGTTTACCTGCAGATGAACAGGAGGAAGTGCTTGCATACAGCTGAATAGAAAGCTTGATGCAATAATTATTGTCAGTAATAGTAATATTTTCCTCTGTTTTATCATAGGCCACTCCTTTTGTATAGCTATGCTTAAAATATGCACAGCTCCTCAAAAGAAATTATATAGTAATTTTTTTTTTCGTCAAACAATGTACACGTGCAGAGGCTTCTGGCATTTATAAAAATGGAGGTGCATTCTTTGCACCTCCATTTACACCATCTCTGGTGAGGTTCAGTTGATTATACATCGGTGAGCGTGGAGATCTGATACTTAGCGCCCGTAAGGGTGATCTTTTCTGTGATGTTATTGCCTCTGAGGAAAGGCTCAGCAAGCATCGAGTCTGGACCAGAAAGGTAGAGCGTGATGTTCGTAGTCTGTGGTGTAAGAAGCGCAACTTTCTTATCACCTGTGTACTTAAGCTTTGCCGTGGATGGCGATGAAAGACTATCAAGAGCGATAGAATATGCAACTGCCTCTCCAAATACGCCACCATCATCAACGGCTGTCTCGTGAGAGGCGTTAAGGGCGTGATCAGCTGTGTCCTTTAGATTGAACTCGAGTCCGTTTGAAAGCGTGATCGTTACGCTGTTAGACTCGCTAGGTAACGTGCTGTTACTAAAGGCGTAGATCTCACCAGAGAGCGAGCCTGCTACTGTGTTGAGGAAGTAGCTCTTAACAGGTTCTGCACTATCCTCAGGGATAGTGTCTATGTATGCAAGGGGTGCTGATCTCCATGAATTAGTATCACCAGTGGATTCAGTAGATGCTGCTACTGCAGATATGAGCTGATCCCATGAGCCCTGATACTTCATCTCTTTAAGAGACGAACAAGCAACAACGAAATCTTGTGCAAATGAAGCAAACGGTGGCACTGTAAGCTCAACAAGCTCTTTACAATTCCAAAACATCCCTATAAAGCTACCTGTACTCATTTCCTTTGGAAGCTTAATAGACTGAATGTTGGAAAATGCGAACGCATACGCATATGCTGATGTTATCGTCTTTGGAATGTCTATAGTGACAAGACCGTCGTTGTTATAGTTTCTAAGCTCTCTTGAGTGGAATGCGTATTGTGCAATCATGGTAATATCATCACCTATCCTCTCTGTTGCATTTGTTGCAAGGATGAGGCGCCCTTCATTGGCTGTGCCCTTCTTTGATTTAAGATAGCCATTTTCAACCTCATATGCTGGGTTTTCACCCGATACTATGATTGTCTCAAGCTTTGGGCAGGCAAACGCTACATTTCCTACACCTAATTCTGTACCAAAGTCTGTGAGGTTCTTTCCTATTGTGATGCTTTCGAGATTCGGATTATCATGTAAAGCACCTTCCCCTATTTTCTTTAATGACTCAGGTAGCACAATCGATGAAATATTATTATACGCAAGTGCGTTGACATTAAGTTCCTCAACATATGAGTATGGTGAGAACTTAATAGCCTGAAGCTCCTTACTGTCAAATGCATTTTCATCTGTATTGTAGCCTATCTGTTTAATTGGAAGCCATTCTTTATCAGCATCGCCAAATGATGCAGGGATGATGTAACCAAGCTCAGTCTTACTCATATCTCCAGCTTCAGACAAAATATAGCCCTGACTGTCGGTAGTAAGTTTGAATGATGCTAGTGTGCCGTCGATCACCACGCCGTCTTCAACCACCACCTGGAGTCCAGTGTCTGGGTTATCTGTATAGATGTCTGATGATATAGGCTTGATGTTCTCATCTCCGTTCACCGTTACCATATCGCGCGTTACAATAAATACTGGCTTGACTAGGTTAATCTTGTCGTATCCGATTGTTGGAGTGCCAGAGAGGTACACATGTGCGGTTGAACAAGGAGTGCTTGTGCCGTCGTCGTTCTCTGACGGTCCGTCTGCAGAAATACGAGCTGTGATGTTCAGCTTTGCAAGCTCTGGCGATGAGATAGTCATGAGTTGGAGTGAGCGGAATGTGAGCCAGCTTGCAGAGTTGATGTTGATGTCGAAGTGATATGTCTTTGAAGATGATGCAACTTCCTTGAGGTTCTGCATAGAGATTACGTTTGCTGTTGTGGTTACAGAGCCGATGTGTACTCCTATTGTTGGGTTTGCGGTGATGTTGTAACCCTTAATTACGTTGTTATCTCTGAAGAGCTGACCGAATATATACTCGCCTGAGTTGAGGCTCGAGCCGTATTCACCCGATACTGTGATTTCACCATACGTCTTACCCTTAGCTGCTGTGAGTGTAAACTTAAGCTTGTTTGCCTCATCGTTTGGAATAGTCGTGCCGTCTGTTGTAACACGGGCAAGAACGTAATTGTTGAAGTCACTTGCGAACTCGAGATTCCTTGTAAGCTTAACCCTGATCGTTTCGTTGATTGGTGTTCCTCTGAATATTCTAATAGGATTGTCTGGGTAGTTCTCTGAGATGAGGAATTGGACTCTGCCGTACTTTACGTAGTATGGGAAGTCCTTACACTCGACGTATCCAAACTGTGGTGTGTTTACACACCATGCCTCTTCTGTAGTCTCGTCTGTTGTGTTATTCAGGTCTTTTGCACCTTGAACGCCAGCTATGTTAATAAAGTCTGTGTATGATCCTTCGAATTTCACGTCCTTAAGAAGTGCAGAGTTGTTAAATGCACCCGCCTCAATTGACGTTACCGACGCAGGGATTGTGAATGACACAAGGCTTGAACAGCCGTTGAATGCATTCATTTTGATCGTTTTAATAGTTGATGCAGGAAGCTCAACTGTTGTGAGTGAGGTACAATCCTTAAACGTATTCTGGGCAATATTAGTTAGCTGTGTGTCCTTAAGGTTCACGTACTGAAGCGATGTACACCCTTCAAATACACCACCATATTGAAGATTAGTATCTTCTCCAAGACCTATAACTCCACTTGGAATAGTGATCATTGCAATAGATGTACAGCCTTTAAATGCACCATTGTTAATATTACTCAAACTCGATGGCAGGTTAATCTCTCTGAGTGATGTGCATTCGGCAAAAGTATTAGCATCAATTGTTGTAATACCCTCTTGGATAACAACTGATTCAAGCGATGTACATCTATAGAAAAGGCCTTCATGAAGCGATCCTGATGCAACTCCTTTAGGGAATGTAAATGTCCTAAGGCTTGTACATTCTCTAAATGCAGCTACATATATCACATCTACCGTGTCAGGAATGCTTACTGTTTCAAGAGATGAACATCCTTTGAAGGCTCCTGAGCCTATCTTTTGAAGACCACTCGGGAACACCACCGCCTGGAGACTTGAACAGTCGCCAAATATGTATGAGGGCAAGACAGTGTGATTGTCACTGAGTTTTATCACCCTAAGATTTGAAAGCTTTGAATAGACACTATTTTTTTCTTCATAAGCCCCTCTGTAATCGCTTTCTTCAACATTCGAGTATTTTAAGACTGTGTTAGGTTCACGAATTGCTGTGATGGCATCGGCATTATTTCTCACATTATCAAACATAGTGTTAGAAAGTACAGTGACCTTTTTGCGCCCATTTATATTATCACCTTTAACAGTTGATGGAATGGCGTAAGTGACGTCACTTCTGAACGCTGTATTATCAATTGTTTTTAACTGATACCCACTGTCTATCAGCTCATACGTCGCCTCAAATGGAATTGCATCCACCCACACGGCTTTAAGCTCAAGCCCATTCTTATATGGAATAAATGGATCTTCAGCCCATACATCGCCTGTGGATGTGTCTGTGCTTGCTCTGTCGTACGTCCAGCCGTCGAAGGTGAAGCCGTCCTTAGCAATATCTTGAAGACCATCAACGAGCGCTTCAAAGTCACCCCATTGTGCTGTGATGACCGTATCTTTTGCTAATTTGTAATTTTCTTTTATTTTTCCGTCTGCTGTAACTACTTCGTCATTGCTATCATTCTCATCAATAAATCCTTTAAATGGAGCGATTGATTTTCCGTCTTGAGGGTTATCTACGCCTACCTTATTTGAAATGAATCTGACGGTTCTCACCATCTCTGGAAGGAACGTCATTGCAGCGATGTCAACAGGGTTCTTAAGAACGCCCGCTTCAACGGTTGAATACCACTGGCCATTATTAGCATTAGCATCAGGGTCGAAGTACAACGCGCTTGTGGTCCTCTTTGTGACGCCTTCCTGGCTCTGGTCGAATGTGAGCGTGAAGAATGGTGATGACCACACGCCCTTGAGTGTAATTGTGTGTGCGCTATAATCAATTGCGCTAGCTTTTTCAAGATCAGCTCTTACTGGTGTGAACGAAACACCTGCAATTGCTGGTTTTGATCCTGTTGCGCTCCATCCTTCGAAGGTGTAATTTGCAGGTATTGTTCCACTAATACTATTTAAGGAAACAGTTGGCATGTTGCCGTATACAGCATTAACCTCTATGCCATTCTCTGCACTTGAGATAGATGTAGCAACAATTGTTCCATCTGCGCTTATGTATGAACCGTAGCCACTGAATGGTACTGTTAATGGTGTATCCTGAGGGCTTGTAATGCCATCCCCCGATACTGCACCGTGATAATTAACGTCATATGTAATGTTCCATGTGTTCTGAGGAACCACAATCTTTGTGGCAGGGTTAGTGCCGTTTGTTGCATCGTCAAGCGTTAGGTACCACTTCCCTGTCTTTACGCTGTAGTAAATTGCTTCTGTTCCCTTCGTTTCTATATCTTCACCACCATAAGTACTATTGAGGTTTAGAGTATAGATGTCCTTTCTCTGCCATACTGCGTATAGTTTTACATTCTTTCCTTTAGGCTCGTATGTGAATCCTGTGTCTTTACTGCCGTCTAGCACCTCGCCGTTTGGCGTTTCAGACCAGCCGAGGAACTCGTATTTATCCGCCTGTGAAGATGTCTGTGTTGGAGGCATCGGAGTTACGGTGACACTATCTTTGAATTTGGCGATAAAGGTCACTTCTTTTGTTTTACCGTCATCCGTGATGCCACTATATTCACTATGACCTGATATATCGCTTAAAGTAACGCCAGCGTCTGTTACATTAACTGTGATTGACTTGCCGTCGCTGCGTGCTTCTGATGTGTAGCTCTCTAGTGTAAACGATGCCACTTCTGATGTTTTTGATAGCGATCCTGCATCGCTGTTGTACACGTCGAATGTTACGGTCCAGTCCTTCCTTGGAAGGAGGTTTACAGCTATATCTGGTGTTGGTGTTGCTCCAGGATTATTCATATCCGAAATGTCGTCGAACCATGCTTTTGTTACGACTTTATCTGTTTCGTTCTGTGTGTATTTGTAGTATCTCTTGATTGGAGATGTGTTTGATGTGACGGCGTCTTTCTCATCCGTGGTGAATGTGAATGTGTAATAGCGATTATCTCCCCATACTGCGTAGAATGTAAGGGTGTTGTCTGTAGTTGCGTTATCAAGATCGTCACTTGTTGGTCTGAATTCAGTTCCAGTCTTTATGTCTGTTCTTTCGTTTGCATCAAGACTCCAGCCGTAGAACTTATAGCCGTCAATTGCGATTTGTGGTAGTGCAATTGATCCCGTTGCCTCCCAGTCGACATAAGCTATAAACTCCTCTTTATTTGCCGTTCCTGCTAATTTATTAGAATGCTGGAAGACTCCCTGACTGTTGACGATGATATTGCGCTTGTTGATTATATCTTTTTTAAACTTGTCTTTCTCTGCCTGATCAACAATAAATAATGATTTGAACTTATAGCTGTAATTCTTTGAATCGAGTGAATCACCTGTGACTGATTCGCCATTAACTCCTTCTGGGAGATTTTCATTAAATACAATGTTCACTTGCTTGGTTGGAACAGCAATTGAACTTGGATATTTTGTAAGGAAGGTTGGTTCACCATCGACACTTTCTGTGCTATCGTCTGTATACCAGCAGCCATCATCCTTTCGGTAGAGTGCTGTGTCGAGAGGTAGAGGAGAGGAGTTTTTATCGTCATAGAAATTAAGTTTATAGTAATCCACCTTGCCCCAGTCTGCTGTAAATAAGGTATTTTCAGATACATCAACTTCATCACCAGCAGCGTATTTGCTACCATCAATACTGGATATCCAGCCTCCGAATTCCAAACCTGGAGCTTGTTCAACATCTGGCAAAATAATTTTCGAGGTGGTTTCCCACTGAGCTATTGCCTTGTTTTCAACATACTCGTCATTTACAATATAACCATTGCTATCGATAAACAACTCACCAGTACTTGCATACTTGTACCCTTTAAACGTGTAGTTTATCACGGTGCTTTCCGGCGTCTTGATGGGCTTACCACCTACGTCGTACGAGACTGTAATGCTCTTTGTTGGGATTGTGATATGTGTGATGTTGTTGCTTTCTTCATCGTTCTTGTTTGCATACCACTTGCCATTAAAATTCCACTTATGAAGGGATGAGATGGAAGATGTTGTGGCAAAGACGTGGTCTAGTTCTACTGTGTTGTATGTGTTATCTCCCCATATGGCTACAAAGTTAAGCTCGTTCTTTTCAAACGCTGTTTGTAACTCAGGATCGTTAATATCAATTGTAACTCGTTCTAATGAAGGGTCAAATGGATCCGACTTGCCAGTTACGCGCCATCCTCTAAAGAGATGGCTGTCGTATCGTTTAAGATCAACAACAATCTTGTCATTATTCCATGATGCAGATGCTGTATCACTTTCTTTTAAGCTTACACCTGGTACAATAGCACCAGTTGAATCAACGATCATTGTAGAGGAGTGATCAGGACCGTTGTAAATATAGAAACCGTCAAATCCCATGTTGAAAGTTGTTGCTTTGGGAAGGGGATATTTGCCATCATCAGCAACAGGAGGTGTGCCGTTCTGAGAATAGTTGATCGCTATCTGCCTCCTTGGTAGAGTTGGGATACTTGAGATCTTCTTTGATGCGGCACTGTTCTCATACCAGGATTTGTCTGTGAGGTTGTAGTAGATTTTTCGTGGAGTGCTCTCCACTGATGCACCATTTCCGTCTAGCTCCAAAAATCTTAGGTTAGGAGCGTTGCTGTTACAAGATGCTGCAAAGAGCATAAGAACAACCAGTGCTGCAAGAAATACTGTTCTAATCGTTTTGTTAACTTTCACCATGTCAAGTCCCCCTTCTGGACGTAGTTGTGGCTTTGATATCAAGATTTTAAATTAATAATAATATATTTACGCATTAGAAATCAACGCATTGAGACTAAAATTGACACCACAAATTCAACATTATCCCTGTAGCGACAGAGACATTTATGGATCCTTTAAGGCCAAATTGAGGGATTGTAACTATGGAGCGCGACGCCTCTTTAAGGCGGGTATTTACCCCGAATTCCTCATTTCCGATGATGCAGATTCCCTCATCAGGAAAGCGGAACGAATTGATGTTTTCGCCTCCACACTCAAGCGAGAACACGTGAAGGTTTGGATTGTTTTTGAAGAGTTCAAGTGCATCAAGTTCTGTGATAACCTCACTCTCGATGCTCTCGATGGTTCCTGAGCTTGTGCGAAGAGCACGAGGATGAGCGAGTGCGGATGAGCTTCCTATGATGTAAATTTTTTTGATCATGAATGACTCTGCCGATCTGAAGATTGCGCCGATGTTGTAAGGCGAGCGGATGTTATCAAGAACAAGGTAGCGTTCCTTTACAATTCGAGTCTTTCCTGAGGATGATCCCTTAATGTAGTCCCAGTTGACATCGCCCAGTCCTGAGAGTGCCTTAAGGTACTCTGCAATAAGAAGCGGGTTCTCCCCTCCCTCAACGCGCTCTATGAGTTCGTCCATTATAGACGGATCGACAACGCCAATACTATACAGATGTTTATATACTTCCCTTGAATAGTCGTCAAGGACACTTTTCCCATCGTGGATTTTGGATGAGATTATCACTGTGGCTTTCTTTAAGGCAGTTGAGGGTTTTAACGCTTTAAATTTATCGATCTTTATCATTTTAATATTCGCGCTGTTATATTTTCTTAACTTATTGTTATATTCTATTTTGGCTCATGATTTATAACATCTGTTATTTTATCTGAATTCAAGTTTGTATTCATGCTGATTGCTCGTGCAAAACTCTCGGGGAATGGGTTTATATTTTTAAAGTTTGGCCTCCATTGTTCTTCGTTTGGATCGGGGTCCTGTTCAAATCCGTTTTCAATATCTGTGGAGTATAGGGCGTCTTTTATACGTTCAAGATCATCATTGGTGAGTGGTTTTAATAGCGCCTCATCCCTTGTGTCTTTTGGAGGCAAAAACTGATACATGAGCGAGAATGCAAAGCTGTCTTTGTAATGCGCGTTGAAGTGATTAATTACATCTATGCTTTCATCGATAAATGCTGGGATCACAAGATGGCGCACTATTGCATCAGCCTTAAGAGCCTGAAGACACCTAATGCCATCCTCCTCAATCTCAGGGTAATTTTTAAAACCAAAGTACTTTTCTGCAATCAAGGGAGATAGCGTTTTCATATCCCAAAGCCAGATGTCGATGTATGGATTTAAAAGCTTGATTGTATCCCTCTTCATGTAGCCTGATGTGTTGAATACAGTCTTGAGCTTTAAACCCTTTTCCCGTGCAATAATGATGCTTTTAATAACGGATGGTGCAAAATGCTCTGCTGTTACAAAACTGATGGTAGCAGCACCGTTATTCTGAAGGGTGAGCATAACATCAGCCATTTCCTCCTCAGAGTAGTACCTTCCGATGGTTTTATCCCTATCCTTACTGCTAATTTGAATATTCTGGCAGGTTTGGCATCCTAGAGTACAGCCTGTGAAAAAGAGCATACCGCTTCCGTTATCGCCAGAGATTGGCGGCTCTTCTCCCTTATGTAATCCAGTCCATGCAATATGAGGATGACTTGACTCTTTACAAAAACCTGTAGATCTCCTCCTATCAACTTTACACTCGTGAGGACAGAGACTACAGGCGTTATATAACGAAAGAACGTCTTCCACTTAGGAAAGTGTAATTGCAGCTGTTGCTACTATGTCGTCTACAGAACAGCCTCTTGAAAGGTCTGAAACAGGATGTGCAAACCCCTGAAGGATTGGGCCGTATGCCTCTGCTCCTGCAAGGCGCTGTACAAGTTTATAGCCGATATTTGCAGCCTGAAGATCAGGGAAGATCAACACGTTTGCAGAACCTGCAACCTTGCTTCCTGGTGCCTTCTGGGATGCAACAGATGGAACAAGTGCTGCATCAAGCTGTAGTTCCCCGTCGCTCATGATTTCAGGATGGTTCTGTTTAAATATTTCTGCTGCAGTTCTCACCTTGTCTACAAGCTCGCCGCTTGCTGATCCCTTTGTTGAGTATGAAAGGAATGCAACTCGAGGCTCAGCCTCAAGGTACTTTTTGCAGCTTGCCGCTGATGCTGCTGCGATTTCTGCAAGGGTTTCTGCATCAGGATTTGGAATTGTAGCGCAGTCTGCAAAGATTAAAGAGCCGTTTACACCGTATTCCTTCTTTGGTGTTGCCATAACAAAGCATGATGATGCCTTTTTAATGCCAGGAGCTGTTTTAACAATCTGGAACGAAGCCCTCAGCACATCCCCTGTGGTGTTAAAGGCACCTGCTACCATCGATGTTGCATCGTTCATGTGAACCATCATAGCGCCCCAGTGTAGTTCGCCATGCATGATCTTTTTGGCTTCTTCCTCAGTCATACCCTTGGCTTTTCTCAGTTCATAGTACTCTTTAACATAAGCATCTTTCTTTTCAGATGTGAATGGATCTGAAATCTCAATGCCAGTAAGGTCGACACCGAGCTCTTTTGCCTTCTTTTCGACATCGCTTGTTTTTCCTACAAGATAAACCTTTGTGGCTATCTTTTTGTCTGTGATAATGCGTGCAGCTTTGAGTGTTCTCTCCTCTGTTCCTTCTGCAAGCACGAGAGTTCCTTTGTTAGCTTTTGCTCTCTCTATCATCTTTTCGTTGAACGTCATAATATCTCCTCTTTTTTGATATATTTTACACCATTTTGCGGTTTAGTGCTATAATTCAATATATAGGAGCGAATAAAATGAAAAACAAAATTATATCGATTTTATTAGTCGTTCTAGTACTGCTTTCTTTTGTATCCTGTAAGGGCAAGAGCTCAAGCGGTGAAGAAATGTCTAAAGTAGATAAAGTTATTCAAGAAGCACAAAATATGACACTTGAAGAACTGGCTAAAAAAGCAATTGAGGAGTCTAAGGGTAAGACATTCTTTGGACTTGGTAACTCGTCGAGAGGAAAGAGTGCCCTACCACTATTTATATCATACCTTCAGACTATCGACCCAACATATACACTCAACTACGAGTGGCAGCAGCCTAAGAACAACAAGATATTTGATCAGCTGACAGCAGATGGCGAGAAAGAGGTTGGAACATTCGCAATGACGCTAATTCAGGATGGTAACCAGATTGAGTCTAAGATGGTTAGCCCTGGCATTCTAAAACGCTTTATTCCTAAGGATTGGGCTGATGCAAACGGCACAACTGCAGACAAATATGATGGTTATCTTGCTCTTCAAACATTAAGCAAGGTATTTATGTTCAACAACAACGGAAATGCAACATACAAGAACGCTTGGGACTTTGTTGCACCAGGTGTACACCCATTGTTTATGGACATCGATTCTGAGGTTGTCGGAAAGAACTTCCTATACATGCTTACAAGCCCTGAGTATTCAAAATACATGAAGGAAGCATTCAGCGCTCTTGATTCAAATAAGCAGGCTCAGTTCCAGAATACAATCAATTCACTTGCTGACAAGGCTAAGGAACTCAACCTTAACGATGATGCTAAATATTCACTCGCATGGATTAAACTCTGGGTTGAAAACTACAACGCACAGACTGATGATGGTCCAATTTGTAACACGCTCGTACAGCGTTCTGCAAAGGATCAGAGCGGACTTATCGTCTACTCAAAGATTCGTTCTGTTGAAGAGAGTGCTAACGTTTCTGTTAACAACGTGACTGTTGCTGCATATCAGGACGACTACGTTGGTATCGGCGGTTACGCTTACTGCCACTACCTCTTCCTCACAGACAACTCACCACTTCCATGGACAGCTTGTGCATTCATCGCATACATGACTTGTACAGTTGATGGCTTCTCGGCATGGGGTAAAGACATGGGCGGTTATTCATCTAACCCACTCGTTATGGCTGGAACTGAAGAGAAGTATCACCACAGCAGCGCTGGTTATGTAAACGGCATCAACCTCTTCCCTGCAAAGAACGACAGAGGATACGACTGGTGGATTAACAAGGGTAAGCTTGTTGTTGAAGATCCTAAATACTGCGCAAAATCATCATTCCGCGTGGCAGCATGGATCGACTCTTTGAATAAGTACAACAAATAAGAGTTGAAAATAGTATAACAAATAATCGTTTGACGATTAAAAAACAGGAGTATGAACTTACTCCTGTTTTTTTATTAAACCCCGATTGGATTTTAATCGGTTTTATTTCTGCTTTTGATCAGTTTAGCTCTTGAAGAGATACAGTGATTTTTGATGGAGAAAAATGTAAAATATCATTTCGTGCGATTCTGATTGAGTACACCACGTTTGGGAAAAGCGGTGACTTTAACACTTCCTCGTATGGTTTTTGATCAAAAAACACCACAATTTTAGCACTTCTTACCACTTTACTCACTCTGAACGTTAGAGTGATGAACTCCTTAAGGTTTAATGTGTTAATAGTCATTGGAACAAGGCTCCTGATGCCATCCTCAACAAGCGTAATATCAGTGCCATTTTTATTAGCGCTGTTCTGATTTGTAGAAACATTACTCTGTAAGCTCTTGATATAGAGGTAAGCAAGCTTTCCTACAAAGAGCGCCTCCTCTGTGATATGCTCGATGATGTCGTGAACGTAAAGCGCGTTGCCGATCACAAAGAGGCCGTCTATAGCGCTTTCGAGGCTCTCATTGACGTAAGGTCCATTTGTGGATGGAGATAAGGATAATCCCAGGTCTTCAAGAAGCGAGCATTCTGGAATCAAACCCACGGATACCACAAGCGTGTCTACATCGATTTCAACATCCTTTTCAGTGGGGTTTTTGAGGTTTCTAATCTTCACTTTTTCAAGCTTCTTTTTGCCGATGATTGCAGATACAGTATGGGATAGTTTTAGTTCAATATTGTTGTTATCGATACTCTTTTCTTTGTTGTAGTTGCTGCCCTGGATAAAGTCCTGTGGTTCAAGGAATGCTTTAATTGTTACTCCGCTCTTTACAAGGCGATTTGCAACGCTCAGTCCCACATCATCCGATCCTAAAATCACCACGTCTTTCATCTTGATGTTAGCACCTTCCTCAAGCAGCTTTTGAAGGCTTCCTGCAGAGTATACACCCTCGATTGGACGGCTTCCTGGTATGTTTAGAGATCCTCTTGACTTCTCTCGGGCTCCAAGTGCGTAGATTATACATTTTGCTTCAAAGCGCATCATTCCGCCGTCTGGGGATACCGCTTCGATGGTTTTGTCCTTGTTTATGGCTACAACTGTTGTGTTGAGTTTATACGGGATTTTACACTCATCAATCTTCTTTACGAGGCGCGATACAAACTCCTTACCGCTGAGGCTCTCGTTTAACAGCTCCATTCCAAAGCCGTCTTGAGTGCACGATGTGAGTACTCCTCCGAGCCTTCCTTCTCTCTCGAGAATCATTATGCTCTTTTCGCCGTTTTCGTAGAGCGAGAGTGCTGCAGATAGCCCTGACGGTCCTCCACCGATTATCACGGCGTCAAACTTACCCATAAATGATGCGACTACCTCTTTAATGTGTTTTACTACCCTAAGTTCCGACACCGTTTTGAGTGTTTTCTTATCCATGTAGCCCCCTCTTTTTCTTTGAAAGTGCCTCGTTGAGTATGTTCGTTATCTCAGGAAGACAGAAGCTGCCCTGACAGGCTCCCATAAGCGCTGTGGTGCGTTTTTTTATGCCGAGTATTGTTGTAGCTCCAACTGGCCTATTGATGCAGTCTAGGATTTCACCCTTTGTGATCTTATGGCATCTACAGACGATCTTTGCGTATTCCGGATGGAAAAGCACGAGTTTCTTGTACTCCTTACGGCTAAGCTCACGCGGATTGATCTGTGGTTTTCGCTCATTTTTAAAGCGTGGGTTAGCCTTAAGTGGCAGTATGTTTAGTACGATTTCTGATACCATTTCACCGATTGCCGGTGCGCTTGAAAGCCCTGGTGATTCAATTCCCATCACATCGATGAACCCTTTAACGTCCTTGTTCTCCTCGATAGTAAACTGGTGCCTTACGTCATGCGCCCTGAGGCCTGCAAATGAGGTGATCACCTTCGAAAGCGGCACGTCCTTCATGCTCTCTTTGCATTTCTTTTTGATTGTCTCGAGTCCTTCTGTTGTAGTTTCGGTGTTATCCTTATCCTCGGTATCCTTTGCCGTGGGGCCTAAGAGTACGTTGCCATGGATCGTAGGCGTAACGAGGATTCCCTTCCCCATCGCCGTAGGAAGCGGAAATATCGTGTGTTTTACAAAGTTCCCTACGCTTCTATCGAGCACCATGTATTCGCCCTTACGTGGAACTATCGTAGCCCTGTCCTTTGACACCATGTTGTGGATCACATCGGCGTACACTCCACTTGCGTTGATCACAACCTTTGAGTAGTACTCGCTTTGGTCCTCAGTGCATACTCTGAATATCCCATCCGTCTTCTGAATGCCAATTACACGCTTGTTGAATGCAAAATTTACCCCGTTAATTGCTGCAACCTCAGAGAGTGCGTATGTTAGCGTAAATGGACATATAATCGCGCTTGTTGGGGCGTAGAGCGCAAGAGTGACATCAGGTGATATGTTTTCTTCAATTTTACGAATCTCGTCTTTCTCGATGATCCTCAGGTCTCTAACGCCGTTTTTACGCCCACGTTCAAGGAGTTCATCAAGGCGCGGCCTCTCGCTCTCGCTCTTTGCAACTACCATTGCACCATTACGCTTATAGGGGACGTTAAGGGTCTTTGCAAGCTCCTCCATCATCTGGCTACCCTTTACATTGAGCTCTGCCATAAGCGTGCCCGGTGTTGCATCAAAGCCTGCGTGGATAATTGCGCTGTTTGCCTTGGATGTTCCCTCGCATACGTCGTTCTCCTTATCAAGTACTAAGAATTTACCCTTGTAGCGCGAAAGGTTGTATGCTGTGGCTGCCCCTGTAACTCCAGCACCGATTATGATGCAATCGTATATCTTTTTCAATGCGTATCCTTAGTCTTTCAGCGGTATTTCAAAGTGCATTCCGTCGTAACACATGAATGTTTTGTCGTAGACTTCCTGGCCTTCCTTTTCAAGCGCACGAAGGTCACGGTCGATGTAGCGTGGCGAGTGATGCATAAAGCCTGCGGATAGCACTTCGGCATCCTTTGCGATTGTGGCTGCTTCCACCATCGTGAGGTGCTTCTTCTCGTGTGCATCCTCGATTAGTGAGTGTTCAAACATACCTTCGATAAGTAGAAGATCGCTATTGTACACGTTTGCGGCAATGTCGTCCTTGTATGTAGTATCCGTAACGAATGAGAACTTACGCCCTTTACGCTTTGCGCCCATCACGTCTGCGCTTCTGATAATCTTGCCGTCAACCTCGATGTCCTCACCCTTCTGTAGACGCCCCCAGAGTGGACCCTGTGGCACGCCGAGGCTGATCACCTTGTCTTTGTTGAATTCACCAGGCCTGTCCTTTTCGATGAGCGAGTAGCCGTAGCATGGCTTTCTGTGGTCAAGTTCGAAGGTTTTTATGACAAATTCATCCTCATCCACGATCACCTCGTTCTTGTCTACTGTATGAACGATTATATCGTAGTTGATGTACATGTCGAGCAGTTTACGGTTTGCATCGATGTACTCATCAAGTGGAGACGGTCCATAGATGTGTAGCGGAGTGTCACGCTCAACCTGCGATGAGAGCATCAGAATACCTGGAAGCCCTGTAACGTGGTCTGCATGCATGTGTGATATGAATATTCTATTTATCTTCTTCCAATGTATCGAGAGTTTTTTGAGTGCAACCTGTGTTCCCTCACCCGCGTCAAAGAGGAATTCCTCACCCTTTCGCCTTACAAGTGCGCTGTTTAGAAAGCGTCTTGGGAGCGGTTGCATGCCTCCTGTGCCTAGCACGAATACTTCAAAGTCCATAGTTGGTATTATTTTACATTATTTTGAGGGTGTTTTACAAATAAGGGAGGTCAGAAGGATTTTATGATTTTTTAGAAGTCAGGGGCATAACTTTCTGTAAAAAAACTCAATAATCATACACCGCAAAAGTTTGTGGTTTTTACATTTATTTACAGCCACCCTCCTAAACTGTTGTATGTAACATAATCATTCATTTTTTGGATTACCTCGTTGATATTTGTATTATTCTCGCAATAATATATAAAACCTCTTTTTCGGGTAATCAAAATTATTCTTGCACATCTAAACTTGTCCTTTGCTGTCTAATTCGTATTTAAAGAACTTGACTTTTGTGAACTATCAAGTACTTTTGGACTGACAAGTCAAAAGACACAGGTGCGACAAGTAATGCTTCTGAAAATAAAGGAAATACCATCTATTCCCCACGCTGTAAGGAACACATAAGCGGTACAATTGCAGCCCATTGCTTTATGTATTTCTTATACAGCAAGGAATATGCATTCTCATCTTTATCATCAAACGATTTTGTTAAACAATTCACAAGAAAATCACTCCCAAATAGAAATTTATTATATAAAGATTTAGGACATTCTCTAACAAAAGCCTTTACATCCGAAAAAGCTACATCACCATATACGTTGTCGTATCTTTTCATCAATGTGAGATTTAAAGATAAATCCTTTGTATGACACAAGACAAATTTAACATCACTATACAAACTAAACCATTTTTCAAACTTGTCTGCTCTTTCAAAGTCGCAAAGACCTGTGTGTATAAAAACAGGCCATTTTTTATCACGTGCAAATTCAAACAACTCTTCACAAAACCGTAGAGTCGCCTGATTATTAAAGTCCCACACATTTGCTCTTGGATGAATTTTAAGTCCACAATAGTTGGCATCACGAATCATTTCGGTCACGCTAACACCGGCACTATACATATTAGGCACACACCACAACAAAGGCTTAAACCCAAAGCCTACGCTTTTGGCATATTCACACCCCTCGTAAAATTCGTCTTTTATATGGCTTATTATTAAATTCATCTCTTCTCTATTTTCCCACGTCATACAAGACGTTGTTGAAGATACAAAAGCTCCAGAAACACCAACTTCTTTTAATATCTTAACAACTCTGTATGGCTGAAAATATAAAGTTCCATACTGTCCAATATGAACATGATAATCAACCATTTTTTTTGTTTTTTCTATATTTTTCAACTATCTCCCTTTGAAGTTTGGCAGCCTCACATGTTGATGGTGGCACATCGAATATACTTCCCGTTTTTGATTCGTTTGAATTTCTTGCGATACACAATTTACAGTAATTTCTATCGTCACAAGTTAAGCATTTTGGAAAGTCTTTCATACGAAGCTTTCGTAAATACAACACCTCCGGGGAATTATCCCATATATCTTTAAGTGTTTGCTTATTCAAATCTCCACAATGATACTCCTGCCACCCTGCACAAGGATACACCATTCCATTTGCAACCATGCATAGTGTTGACATTCCAACTCCACACACTTTGTCATCTGCACTTATATCATATTTAGTACTGGTCTCTCCCTCTTTTATGCTTTTTTGAAAAAACACATCATTCTCCAGTTGTCTTTCAATTGCTGTTTTTATATCATCAGCATCAAGACGATTAACAAGGTTGTCCGTTGAATGGTCATATCGTGCCATTATTTCAAGATCCACAACAACCATACATTTATTGTTTTGTCCCCAATTAATCACGTCTTGAAAAGAATCTTTATTTTGTTTCATCACAGGACAATTAATTTGAAGAGGTATGTTATTAGCAATAAGCCGTTCTATATTATCTTTTGTTTTACAAAATGAGCCTTTTACAGTTGTTATCGCATCGTGTACTTCCGGAATCATTGAATATAATGACACATTTACTATTGAATCGTTTTTGTATTTTAATGCTTGAATTATGTCGTCTGTTAACAAAGTTAAATTAGACAAAACGGTGACTTGTAAATCCAAATCTTTAGCGTACTTTAGAAATTCAATAAAATTTGGATGAACCATAGGCTCCCCACCGGAAAAAATGACTGTTAACACTCCCATTTCACTGCATTGTTTCAGAACGCTTTTCATTAATTCGGGCTTTATATCCGCGTTTTTGTATTGATGAGGAATATAACAATGAACGCATCGCTCGTTGCATTTACTTGTGAGTTCAATATGAAAGGTTTCAAGATGTGGATGCGTTTTAAAATACTCTCCTAAAAAATGAGAGGACGACTCTTCTAAGTTTGAGTTTAAAGACAAAAAGTTTAGTTTCCCATTTAACGTTGAGTATTCAAAGCCCTCTTCTTTAAAATTTTCAATAGAGTCTACAGAAAACAAAAAATTGTCTTTAACCAATTCTTTATAGAAATCTTCAGCATCCTTCTTTATTTCATCACGAGTGATATTAGATTGATAAAACATCTCATAAAGTTCATCTGCTATCGCATCTATGCTTTTAGGCTCTCTTGATAGACGTTCAACAAAAGTTGCTCCCGTGTTATTTAACACCTTTTCCACAGAAGAAGCAGGTTTGATGAGTAGGCCTATATCTCCATATCGCCTAAAATAACAATCCTTTTTCAATCCAAAATACATCTAGTTTCCCCTTTTGTTGATATAAATTATTTTATTTATATTAAAAATGGGCTCTTTCGAACCCACTTATGTTTAACTGCATCGGCACGTTGCACAACAACCATATCCGTACTTATCAACGCAACCAGCACTGAAATTGCCGTTTGCTTTAGTCCCAGCAATCACTAAGGGTTTTGTATAAGCCATATCTTCCTCCTTTTAATTTTATATATCCAATTACGTCTTAAAAACGTAATTGTTTATACCACATTTATTTCTTTAAGTATTTCGTTGGAATGTTTTTTTATATCCGAATCTATTCTCTTATCACCATTACCGTAATGAGTTGCTTTTATCGTATAATCTAAAACTTTCTCGCCAACTCTTAGTCCATCTATGAATTTTTCATACAATGCTTCATTCCTTGGATGATCTGTATTCTCTGATAACAACCAAAAATCAATTGGAGAAGGAGCACCTTTTACAAGGCACTCCATGATAAATAACAAATTATTAATAATTTCTTTTTGGTTATCACCAGGGCTTGTTATAACAATAGATATTTCTTCCCCTGCCTTATTTTTTCCTTTGAGCAAACAACGATGATCAGATGCTTTGCAATTAGGATCTTGAGTCTTAATAACTTGTTCATCTACTTTCTCATAAACGTTAAAACCATACGTCGTCTTTAATTCATTATACACCTTATCTAAAATAGATGTTTTACCAGAATTGCTTGC
Source organism: uncultured Spirochaetaceae bacterium (assembly GCA_945910645.1). Taxonomy (GTDB): domain Bacteria; phylum Spirochaetota; class Spirochaetia; order Sphaerochaetales; family Sphaerochaetaceae; genus UBA9848. The sequence continues at coordinate 27,799 of CAMDZB010000011.1, forward strand.
ACCACTAACTTTGATAATTTTATTGAAAAGCATCTCTCACCCCCCCCCTATTTTAACAAGACAGTGAGATTTTACAACAAAAAAAAAAAAACGTGTCAATAAGTCAACAAGAGAACGAAAATATGAAAACCCTTAATATTCCACCAATTACACAATACGACAATTTAATCAGGTGTTTTCCATACATCAATAATGCTTGTTATTTCACAAAATTGCAATATTACGAAATAATGGGCGAATTTTCTCTCCGTTATTTCGCACATGATAGAGGTGAATCGGGCTTTTAAATACGATTCACCTGATATACTAAACCTGCATCTTTCAACCAAAGAAGAACTATGGCATATCCGAAAAGTTATGCTTTGTGCACTACTTGAGGAAGGCCGTGCTGACTTCAGAAAAGACGCCCAAGATCCAAGGATTATTTTTTTACTTGCCACCACGATACACTATTAAGGCGTATAACCAATATAAACACCAACAACAGCAACAACTCGACCGTTATGAAAGACAAAAACAAGAACAAGTCGCAAAAGAACAAAGCTATAAGATGAAGAGTGAGCAACATGCTGAACAACACAAGAAAGAAAAATACAAAAATAATGTTGAGTTTTGACGGTGAATACGGGCCACTGTCCAGTTTGAATATATCTTCAGTTTTATTAAATTCAGATGTTAGGTCCAAATTAGGATCGTTTGCATAGTTCTTCATTTTATCAATTACTCCGTGCTCAGGAGTATATATTCTTGATTCAACAGCGTCATAAGTTCCTTTTGCTCCTCTTGCTATTCTAAACCAAATATATGACACAATAATCCCCATTGTTGAAATTACACTTGCCAATGAATTAAACAGCGAATCCGACAATAACATAGGAATATTTTTAATGGAATGCAATTCTACTATTTTAATTAGCAAGGCTCCGTACCCCGTGAGTATCAACACCAGGAATGTTGATACAAACACAGAACGCTGCCAAAATAATTGTAACTCTGTGTCGTATCGCTTGTTTTGAAATTCCAGGTATTTGTAAAAAGCTTCACGCTCTTTTTCATTCTTTGACTTTTTTCTTGAAATATTATTTCTATTTGACTTTTTGCTTGAAATATTATTTCTATTTGATTGAATAGCAACTATTATTTGATTTACTCTTAATGGTTTTGGCATAAAAATTTTCCTTTATTATTTCCAAAACTTATCGTCCTTATGACCGTCGATATAACCTTGAAGATAATCACGGTTTTTTGAATCTGGTGCACTAGGTGTTGTGTTATTCTTCCTATCGTCTGCTCCTTGAATATAGCCCTCATAGTATTCTGGTTTTTTCTTTATATCTTGATCAATTTCTTTCTTTTCAATACTAAGCGAAATAAACTTGCAAACAAGATGAATGACAATTGATGCAACAACAATCAAAAATACAAAGAGAATAAATTTAATTATATTTTCTACACTATTAAACTTAAACAAATTAATAATATTAACTAGCATTATTTGAAAATCATCTTTCATTAATATTTTTCTCCCTTTTTACCACTTACTGTATATTATACTGTATATCTCCGTCTGTACAGTGAACAACAGAGAGAGGAAAATCATCCGCCCAATAAGAATCTTTACTTACATTTCTCCACTGTTCCCTCGTACCGGTATAATGTATCTCAGTAAGACCACTACATCCAAAGAAGGCCTCATACCCTATTTCCGTTACGCTGTCAGGTATCGTAATACTTGTAAGACCACTACATCCATAGAAGGCTTCCCCCCCTATTACCGTTACGCTGTCAGGTATAGTAATACTTGTAAGACCACTACATTTATAAAAGGCATCGTATCCAATTGACGTTATTCCATCTTGTAACACCACTTCACGTAGCGTTTCATTACCATCATCGTCCTATTACCACCAACCCTTTTTCTTAGAGTTTCTTCTTGCCTTGTTATCATTATATCCTTCAGAAAATGTCCTCCAAAGACTTGCTCCAAAGCTCTGACTTGAACCACAATATGGACAATGTTTGGCTTCTTCTGGAATTAAATTGCCACACACTTCACACTTTTTATTATTGCCTAATATTGCCCCGCAAGACATACAATAACTCATACCATCAGGATTCTCTTTGCCACATTTTTTGCAAATCATAATTTTCCCTCCTTTTACAGAATATGTGAAATTTTACCAAAAAAAAAAAACAAATCAACATTCGGAAAAGACATAGGATTATGCCTGTATTATATTACGAAAGCACCCGACATCAAGTCGCGGATTATTATCAAAAGACACATATGCAACGTTTTTAGTATCCGATTACTCAAAGATTATGTTTAAGGATAGCCAAATATTCACCAACTCCAAACACCCTATTCCTTTGTTTTTTACCATTAATCTCATTAACAATTCCCAAGTCTTTCATTTTTAAAACTATTGAAGACACACCATTATATGACAAGTTCAAGTCGCTTTGTGCCTTTCCTATACTAAAAATCGGATGTTCTTTTATGTAATCGAGAAACAACCTCTGAACCATAGTTTTAGGTTTCAATATGTTTTCATATTTCTTGAAAATCTGATTTATTGCCTTTGACGTTTGTGCAACGTCTACGGCTGTTTCGCTGACACCTTTTATAAAGAACTTTACCCATTGTTCATAATTACCGTTTTTTCTTACCTCCCCCAAACGATCGTAATACTCCCTTTGATTGGCTTTTAAATACAACGACATATACAGTATCGGTTTTTTAATACACTCATATGAAAGCAACATAAGTGTGATAAGCATTCGACCTATCCTGCCATTACCGTCTAAGAATGGGTGTATTGTTTCAAATTGATAATGCACTAGTGCAACTTTTAGAAGTGCAACCATATCGGATGTGTTTATAAACTTCTCAAGTTCACTCATGCACTCATTCATATCACTGACATTAGGAGGAACATAAACAGCTGTGTTTATATTGCTTTTAGAATTACCAATCCAATTTTGGCTTTTTCTAAACTCTCCGCGAGCCTTTTCACTTCCTCTGGTATTATCAAGAAGAATGGAATGGGTTTCACATAACAGCCTTGATGAAATAGGCAAAACATTCATTCTCTCTAACGCATAGTTTAGTGCCTTAACATAGTTAACAACATCCTTTATATCCTCATCACTATCTGATGCAAATTCCGGAGATAACACATCTTCAAGTGTAGCTTGTGTACCTTCTATTTGACTGCTTAAAAGTGCCTCCCTTCTTACATATGAGGCAATAAATAAATCTGTGTTTGGAATAAGTTCTGATGTTATGTTCATTTCAGAAATATCGTTATACGCTTTTGTAAGAATAAATAACAATTCATTATCAATATTAAGTGACGGATAAGGTGGCAAAGCGTTTGGCCGATAAGAATAATACGAGGCATCTTCCAAATAAACCTTTACATATTTTCCACTTCGTGAACTTATGTTTTCCATACATCAATAATGCTTGTTATTTCATAAAATTGCAATATTACGAAATAATGAGCGAATTTTCTCTCCGTTATTTCGCACATGATAGAGGTGAATCGGGCTTTTTAATACGATTCACCTGATATACTAAACCTGCATCTTTCAACCAAAGAAGAACTATGTCATGTCCGAAAAGTTGTACTTTGTGCACTACTTGAGGAAGGCCGTGCGATCCTCGGAAAGATTTATTAAAAGTCTACAGAATTTCTCGGAAATGACAATTATTGAACATTTTGATATATTTATATCTACAAACTGATAATATGTTGTTTTTTACGCATCATAAGGAGGGAAAATGAAAAAGATACATTCCGTTTTAATTGCATTAGCACTAAGCCTTTTATGTATCGGTTGCCCGACTGGTAGCAGCGGAAAACTCTCTGCACCAATTCTGTCGCATAAAACAGGAGAATATGACTCCCCTATAACCGTAACGGTTTATTCTCACGACAGTTTTGCTGTAATGTATTATACAACAGACGGTTCAAAACCCTCTAAAGATCACGGAGCCTTTATATACAGCGGAAACACCATAGACATTGATAAGAATACAACATTAAGAATTATATCAACAGCTCCGGGCTATACCGATTCCGAGGAAACCAAGGCGGTATACACAATTAATTATCTTGAAAAACCCATTATCAGTGTATCGGACGGCACATATGCATATCAACAAACCGTTACAATAACATCAAATGATCCCGAAGCAAAGGTTTTTTATTCAACAAATCCCCAGCTGACAAGTTATACAGAATATAGCGCCCCCATTGACATTACCACCGATACCAAAATAATGGCATTTGCAAAAAAAGGTGATATTATCTCCAACACCGCGATATCAGAAATAAATATTTATAACGGAAGCGAACAGTTAATAGTATTTGGCAGAAAAGATACCAACAAAGGCGTTTTATACAGAAATACCGGAACAAAAGAAGTATCCGACAAATACGGAGCAACAGAGATGATTGAACTATCTAACGGATCAATTGGTCTAATAGGCTCTAACAATACAACAGGTTATTTTGCAACATTGGATGCAAGCGATGAGATAAAAATTTACAATCTGCCGCAGAGCGGAGCCGGAAGCGACATATGTGAATATAACGGCAATACCTACATATCAGGATGGGCAAGAGCTACAGGAAAACGGGTGCAGGCATATCTGTTTTATAAACAGGATGCAGAAGAATCATTTACTCCTATATGCTTGGAAGAAGACACTGTTACGTCATTTTCCAAAGCATTCGGCGTTACAACAAAAGATGGTATTGTTTATGTTGTAGGAACAAAAGACATTGATGGGGTGAAAAAGCCCTACTACTGGAAGGTTGACTTAAATGTTTTAAACAATCCGTCGGTTGAGGGTGGAATAATTAAAGACATTCAAGGAGAAGCAAAGGATATTGCAATAAGCCAGGACGGAACATTTTATATCACAGGGCAACTTAATAATGATTCGTATATATGGTTTGGCAGCAGTTTATCTTCACTCACAGAGGGACTATTGTGTATTGCAGGCACAGGTGCAAAACTGTCAGTATCAGGCAATCGCGTTTTTGCCGTAAACAGCACAGGTAATCTTGGCATGCTTTATGAAATAAATAAAGACGCTACGGAAGGACACTATACCGACAACGCCTATTCTTTTGACGATGTTAAATTTGCAAATGTGTACGCAAAAGATGAAAACAACATATATATCACGGGTTCTAAAGTTGACATAGCACCAGATGAGAAAACAACGCTTGGTTATTCTCTTTGGACAAAAGCAACCAGAAATCCCACAAGCGACTATTTTGAATTTGGAGATGCTGTTCTGCTTGATTCTACTAAAATCTCAGGTACTTATACAGAAAGAAACTCAGCTGTTGCCGTTATTGTAAAATAGTATGGAACTATGTGCCATAAGAAAAAGAAGAGCAAGAAAGAACAAAAAGAGCTAACTCATTGTCCTCGAAGTAGACTTCGTCGTCTTCTTTTTTGGCATTTGTGTTTTTTGCTAGTTTAAAGAGTTGTGCGACAGAATATTCCGGTATTCTTTTCCCATTGGTAAGCCCATCGTTCGTCCCCATTCTCCAGTTTGATTATTCCACAATATTTAAAGCCCAACTTTAGCACCGTTTTTTGCATCGGTATATTATCCTTATGCGTGTCTATCCTAACATTTGGATATTGCTTAAGGCACCACTCTATGCATTTTGTCCCAACCCCTTTTTGATAAACGGCAACTGCGATTCTATGTATAAACCCGTAAGGTTTATCGTTCAGCCATTCCCCGTTGTAAATCTTATTATACGTTGGTTCCTCCCCTATAAAAAAACAAAACACACCAAGGAGTACATCATTCTCAGTGCAAACGTAGCAATGTCCTGCCCTTATATCTTTTAAGACTTTATCTAATATTTGATCTATGTTTGACCATTGAGTTAAATTACCCTCACTAACCATAAATTCACGTGCACGTAAGTAAATTATTTTAATATCTTCATACTCTTCAACTTTTGCCTTCCGTATTTCCATAAGCGTATTGTAACAGAAAGGAATAAGATTTTTACAGAAAAAGGAAGGAATCCCAGAAAATATAGGTTTCACATTTATAATTCCCTAAACAAGGAGTATAAATGATGAAATACAGAGAATGGTTAAAGATATGGCTTGAAAACTACATAAAACCGTGTGTGCGAGAACGGACATATATGCGATATGAACAAATAATTCGAATACACATAGAACCCAAAATTGGCGATCTACAAATTAAAAAAATAACATCGCTGGTTTTACAAACCTTAATCACTGAATTGTTAAATAATGGGAACACAAAAACTAAGGCGGGATTATCAAGTAACACAGTAAACAATATCATTTCCGTTATACAAGGCTCCATTAAAATGGCACATATGCTTGGCTACATAAAAGAAAATACGTCTTACGCCATCAAGCGCCCCCGTATTGATGAACACAAAATAGAGTGTTTTTCGCTTATAGAACAAAAGAAAATTGAAAATGCAGTATTAAAAAGTGCAAAAACAAAACTCTTCGGCATAATTATATGTTTGTACACCGGACTTCGCATTGGGGAATTAATGGCACTAAGATGGAAAGATATAAACCTAACAAATGGTGTACTTATCGTTTCACATTCTTCCCACGATTCGAAAGGAGGTATTGTTTTTGATGAACCCAAAACTGAAAGTTCAAAACGTATAATTCCATTACCAAAACAACTATTACCAAGGTTAAAACATATACAGAAAAACACCCATTCGGAATTTGTTATATCAAATGGAACGTCCCCTATTTCAGTACGTTCTTATCAGCGAACTTTTGAACTGCTCTTAAAAAAATTAAGCATTAAACACAGAGGATTTCACTCTCTTCGTCATACATTCGCAACACGAGCTTTAGAGTGTGGAATGGACGTAAAAACCCTATCTGAAATTCTTGGGCACAAAAACCCAACTATTACGTTAAACCGATATGCTCACTCTTTATTAGAACACAAAGTTACAATGATGAATCGTCTAGGAGAGCTCTTATGAATGTTCATAAAATATGCCATTCGCTGAACATTTAGATTTATATAAGCAAACTTGATGCTTTTCAACAATAGTCAACAAATAAAAAACATTAACTTTTTCTCCGTTATAGTCTATAATACGTACATAAACTGGCATATTCGATGAACAAAACTGTTTCTCATAGGGTTCATGGAATACCAAAAATCCATGGAGGAACATCCCGATGTCAACAAACGTTTCAAAAGAAAAGCGTGATGCACTCATTTCAAAAATAAATGCTATTAAAGAGTACATCTTGTCTCATTCACAAGATGAAAATGCTTTAAATCTTCTTTCTTACACAAACGAGATTGAAAATGAACTCCGTGCTAAAAGATTTGGTCTTGTATTTGAGGAACATCTTGAAAAAATTGATGAAGTACTTTCAAATCATTTGCCATATCTCAAAGAGGAAGAAAAACTGTTTATAGATAACGGTGGTGAAATGAATTTTCTCATTGAAGGAGACAACCTGGCTTCCTTAAATTTGCTGTTGAAAACCCACAAGGGCAAGATTGATTTAATTTACATAGATCCGCCTTACAACACGGGCAACAAGGATTTTATATACGATGATAATTTTGTTGACAGCACAGATACATTCCGCCACAGCAAGTGGCTTTCGTTTATGGAGAAACGCCTTAGACTTGCTAGAAAACTGCTCTCTGAAAACGGTGTGATTTTCATAAGCATTGATGAACACGAATTTGCTGAATTGAAGTTGTTATGTGATAGTGTGTTTGGGGAAGATAAATTTGTAGCGTGTGTTTGTGTAAAAGGTAATCCAAGAGGTCGCCAATCAAGTACATATTTTGCACAAGTTCATGATTCTTTACTCGTTTATAGACGGACAGAAAAAACAATGCTTATGGGCTTTCCAATAAGTGATGATGAAAAGAAAAAACGATTTAATAAATTAGACGAAAACAATGTTCCATATGAAGAGTGGGAATTGAGAAAAAGAGGAGCAGACTCGAAAAGACAAGATTCCCCTAATTTGTGGTTTCCTATTTATTATAATATAAAGTATGGTATTTCTACTAATAAAAAGTCTGATGATGATATTGTTATTTTGCCAAAATTAAGCGATGGCTCGGATGGTCGTTGGCGTTGGAGTAAGGAAAAAGTAGAAAAAGATAAATGTAGATTGTATGTTAGAAAGAACAATAAGGATATATACAACATATATGAACGCAAATATATTGAAGAAAAATCAAAGCAATTAGCACCTACAATTTGGGACTATCCCGAGGTTAATACAGAATTAGGGACTAAAATTTTAAAGGAATTGTTACAAGGAGAAGCGGAGTTTAATTTTCCCAAACCCATAGGGTTGATTATTCGTATTTTACTTATGTACCCATCTTCCTCTTCCACCGTTCTCGACTTCTTTGCAGGCAGTGGCACCACAGGACACGCTGTGTTGAAACTGAATGCAGAAGACGGAGGAAAACGCAAGTTTATACTTTGTACAAACAATGAAAACAACATTGCCAGGAACGTGTGCTATGAACGTATTAAGCGTGTTATCAACAAAGAAGAATATAAAGCAAGCCTTAAATATTTCAAAGTAGACTATTTGTCTATCAGCGATAAACTATACTACGAATATGCCGATGAATTGTTAAAGCATGTTCGTGAACTTGTAGAGCTGGAAAACGGCATAAACTTTAATGACAATAGCGAAATTGCAATTATTCTTACTGAAGATGAACTTGACGAGTTTACAAAAACTATCCCGTCCTCATGTAAAAAAATATACCTTGGACACGATATCTTACTTTCTCTTGACCAAGAACAAGAACTGAAAAAGCGAAACATTCAGATAAATATAATCCCCGATTACTACTACAACGAGGAGAGCATCTAATGGAACTAATGGATTTTCAAAAAAATGCAATTAAAGAATTACTCAGTGCAATGAACGATGATAAAATTCGTGAAATCATTCTAAAAAGCCCAACTGGAAGTGGCAAAACCATAATGCTCTCTCACTTTATGAGTAAATACACAAGAGAAAAGTCAAAAACCGTTTTCGTGTGGCTTACTCCAGGAAAAGGAAATCTCGAAGAACAGAGCAAAACAAAAATGGATAAATACATTCACAATGCTTCCACTAAACTACTCTCCGATGTAATGACAAATGGTTTTGAAGAAAACGATTTTTGTTTTATCAACTGGGAAAAACTCACAAAAAAGGGCAACAATGCTCTTAAAGAAAGTGAAAGAACTAATTTTCTTGAATGGGTAGAAAAGGCATTAAACAATGGGCTTTCATTTAAAATAATAGTGGATGAAAGCCACCAAAACTTTACAGAAAAAGCCGATAGTATTATACAACTTTTTCACACAGATAAAATCATTCGCTCGTCGGCCACTCCCAAAAAAGATAATAAAGCAAAACTTATTGAAATTAAAGAAGAAGATGTTATCGGCGAGGGACTTATAAAAAAATTACTCGTTATAAACGAAAATTTTCCTCAAGTGATAAAAACAGACAATCAAACTTATTATCTTCTTGAACAAGCCGTAAAAAAACAAATAGAAATTCAATCTGTTTTTGTATCAAAAGACACTTCTATTAATCCCCTTATTATTGTACAAATACCAAACAATAGCACCGCACTTTTAGAAACAGTAAAAAAGTATTTTAAAGATCTTAATATTACAACTGAAAACGGAAAACTTGCAATTTGGCTTTCTGATGAGCACAAAAACATAGAAAGCATTTCTGATAACAATGCTGAGCAAAAAGTTTTAATTATGAAACAAGCCATAGCAACAGGATGGGATTGCCCAAGGGCCTACATCTTAGTGAAACTTCGTGAAAATATGGATGAAACTTTTGAAATTCAAACAATAGGTAGAATCCGTCGTATGCCAGAGGCAAAGCATTATGAAAATCATCTACTTGATTGCTGCTATCTTTACACATTTGACGAAAAATTCGTATCCGGTGTTAAGATGGCATTAGGTAAAGGAGCACTAGAATCAAAAGAGCTTTTTCTTAAAAACGAATATAAAAATATCACATTAATATCAGAGCAAAGAGGAATATTAACAGACATAACCACAGATCAAAGAAGAACCAGAAGTTCCATAAACAAGCATTTCAGAAATACTTTCAATCTAACCAATGACAAGAAAAAAAATAAGGAACAACTAGCATCCCACGAATTCAAATTTTCAGATACTATAGATACTTACACTAAATCTGGAAATATTTCTAACATTTCAGAATCAAAAAGTGTCAATAATCTTAATATTATAACCGTCAAAGAAGTTCCTAACACACATAAACACGGTCAAGATTTACGTCATGCAATTGGATTAATCGCTCTTGAAATTAACAAAGACTACAACACAACGAGAAGTATAATAGACTGCCTGTTCTTTGAGAAAATTCAATATCAGGACAAATTACTATCTTTAAATGCAAAAGAACTTTATTCTTTTGTATTAAACAATGTTGATTTGTTAAGACACAATTTTCGCAACGCTATGGCCACACAACTTCAAGAGAGAAATATCGATTCTCTTTCTCTCAAATCTCAAAAAGAATTCAAGATTCCTCACACTCTTAATTTTACATACAACGCAAACAGTAAAGACCAAAGTGAAAGTGAAAAAAATGTTTATAAAGGATACCTGTTTTCAGCAGAACCACGTTCAGCCTCAGAAAAAAAATTCGAAAACTTTTGTGAAGAATCAAATGCAGTTGAATGGCTATATAAAAACGGAGATAAGGGGGGTGAATACTTTTCTATAGTGTACGAAGATAACAGCGGCAAACAAAAACTGTTCTATCCCGACTACATATTATCTGTAAAAGGTGAAACATGGATTGTGGAAACAAAAGGCGGATTTGACAAAGAAGGAAACAGCGAAGACATCGATATATTTTCAGAAAAAAAATTTGAGGCATTAAAAAACTATCTTCATACTTATAAATTGAAGGGCGGTTTCGTCCGATACGACACAAAAAGCGAAAAACTTTGCATTTGCCTTAATAACTATACCAACGACATTAATTCTGATGATTGGCAACTTCTTAAAAACGTTTTCCACTAACTCTCGCTGTTCACCCCACTCCAATTGTTCATTACATCCTTCATCGGGCTTTCTAGCAAATCCTCAACGCCACATCCAAGCACACGGGACAACTTATAAAGAGTGTGAGCCTCTGCTTTATCAATGTCGTTCACACGTTGTTCGTAAAGTTGTATTGAACGAATATTCACTCCCGAAAGATATGCAAGTTCACTCTGCGATAACTTCTTGTATTTACGGAATTTACGTAATTTTGTTTCCAACACGACGGCGTTATAACGCCTATCCATCTCATCAATAAAACAAGTTATATCCATTTCGTGATATAGCGGATACATGGCGATAATCTCACTAAGTGGAATACGCCTGAAAATTTCCTTGAAACGTTTTGCGGTTTTCCATTGATATTGTGCCAATGCCCACCCCGCCCAATATTCAGGAGTACGACCTTTTGAAAATGTGGGATGGGGAAACTCAACGCCGGGATAAACCTCGCTTAAAATGTCCATCACGAGTTCAACACCAGACCGACCAGAAACTATCGCTGGATTTCCACGCTCAAATTGAACGGATTTATTTGACATAACAAACAGTTTCATAAACCAATCAGAAGAGAATTTGCAGACATTTATTGCATAATCAAAAGCGTTTGCCAAACTTCTCTTCGCATCACTCAAATACAATTCGCTGTATGCGTGGATCGTCATTTTTTATTTCCTCTCTTAAAATATCCATCACGAAGATATCATCCTTATATGAATGCTTTTGCTTTAATTCTTTTTGATATGTTGATCTTGCATTCCTATCTCTGTCGTTAAATTTTGTGTAGTATTCTTCTTTATCAACAGATTCTGAATTTATGAATTCAATTTGACTGAAAGCCTTTTCTGATATAAGAACAGTTTGCATTCCAAGTTTGCCAAGGTATAGAGCTTGATTTAAACTCCTTAACGGCAAAGTATTACTTACAAAAGATTCAGCATATGAAAAAAATGAATCATCTGCACGGTATCCTATAACAACATCGTATCCACTCAAGTCCAATGCAAAGTTTTCAACAACATAATTTCTTGCATCTATAGCTATTTCATCTTGTAGTGTAAATAAACGGTTTTTAAGCAACAATCCTATCCAATTCAATACAGTGTAATTTCCGTCAAAAAGATTAATTACCTTCAATCCTTTGGTATTAAAGGAATATTCATTAACAAAACCATCAGCATTATTTTTACAAGCCCATTCCCTTGCCATTTCAGGGATTTGTGTACAATAAAATCCTTGTCCATAATCATTGTGCTTCCTCCCTAAACCGAGTTGTGGTGTTTTAATAATATGATCGGATCCATGCAAAAGTTTAACAGTTGACACAATAAGAGTCTCCTCTTCATTTATCAAAATAATTATATCATTACAATGATATAAATGTAAATAGTCACAAAGATCACGCTAAATAAAAAAAAACACCTTTCGGTGTTCTTCTTTTGGAGGTAAGGGGACTCGAACTGGTGAACTCTCACTTCGTTTCTCTCTCGTGGTGGGTCACGGGTTCTTCGCCCCCTCCAAATAAAAAAAAACACCTTGCGGTGTTCTTCTTTTGGAGGTAAGGGGACTCGAACTGGTGAACTCTCACTTCGTT
>CAMDZB010000012.1 GCA_945910645.1 uncultured Spirochaetaceae bacterium
CTTTTTTGAGCCCCAGAGCGATATTTTCAAGCACTGTCATGTTAGGAACAAGCATGTACTGTTGATGCACCATGCCAAGCCCTATCTTGAATGCATCCTCAGGCCCCTTAAACTTAACCTCACTCCCATTGATTTTAATTGAACCTTCATCAGCCTGATAAAGCCCCATGAGGACGTTCATAAGCGTGGTTTTTCCAGCGCCATTCTCACCAACCAGAGCCAGTATCTCCCCCTTGTTCACCTCGATATCCACATGATCGAGAGCAAGAAGACCTGGAAATCTCTTGGTGATTCCTTCCATCTTTAAACTTGTGATTCTATCATCCATACATCACCTTTTATAATAAAAAAAGAGCTGCGAGCTTAATCATAACAATTAACCACACCCGCAACTCCCTATTAATGTTACAATTAATCAAACTTTCTGAATATCAATTGATCTCCAGTTTGAAAGTGTACCAGACTTAGCCTTGAATCCATCAAGTGCTTTCTCAACTGCTGTAATTACATCAGATGGGATCTGTGCCTTGAGAGCGTCGTTGAACTTGAATACAAAACCGTCGTTGTTAAAGTTGAGTGGGATACAAATGCCACCCTTGATTCCCTTATCGAGGTAGTTGTTGATGATGTCAACGATTACAGCGCCGTAGTTGTATGATGATGCTGCATAACAGCAACTCCTACCTGCATCTGTATCAAGCTGAGCAAAGTCCTGAGCAACCCATGACTTCTTTGCGTCTGCTGTTGCAACCATTGCACCTACAGCCTGCTGTGATGAGCCTGTGAGGAAGTCGGCACCGCTTCTGATCTGGCTTGTTGCCATCTCTGATGCCTTAACGTTGTCTGAGAATGAACCTGTATGAGCAACAAGAATTTTAGCATTTGGATTTGCATCTCTTACGCCCATAACATAACCACGGTCGTAGCGTGCAGCATCTCCGCCGTCTACAGGGCCTACAAGTCCTACGATGTTAGACTTTGTCATGTAACCTGCGATTAGACCAGAAAGGTATCCTGTCTCTTCACTCTCTGGCATGTATGTAAATACGTTGTTGCCTTCAACTGTATCTGCAGTTCCGTATGCGAATGCGACGTTTGGGAAGTCACTTGCAACTTCAAGAATTGAGTTTTTATACTGTGCACCGTGAGCGAGGATTAAGTCGTATCCTTCTGCTGCACACTGTCTGAAAATAGAGCCTGAATCGATAGCAAGCATCTTTTCGAATACACTGAATTCCATCTTATCGCCAAGTACGCCCTTAGCCTCAACAAGGCCATCGTACATAGCCTGACACCAACCCTTATCATCAACAGTTGACTCAACTACGAGTGCAACCTTGTATCCTGATGACTTCTTGGTTGTTTTACCAGTATCCTCTGATCCTTTGCTACAAGAAACAAATAAAACTGAAATTGCAACGACTGCAATACACAACATTTTTAGCGTCTTTTTCATACTAGGACTCCTTTTTACTTTATATTTATTATTGTATCACAGTTTTTTAGGTTGATGATTTTATTTTATTTAAGGAATGGCAATCATATTTAAAGAGGATTTTAGGCATTTTTAGACGCTTTTAGGGCAATAAGCGGTATTTTACCCCTTCCGTTGTCTCTGTCTTTCATGAACGTGGGCATTTCGAGCCCTGAAAGCTCATCCCTCACCTCATCCTCGAGTTTTAAAGCCTCATCTATAGTAATTATAAGATGCTCTGTTCCCTTAACATCATCGCCCTGAAAGGCATAGTACGGCTTGATGCGATTCTGAAGAAGTAAGTGGCAGAGTGCGACAAATTCATCCTTTGTGTCGTTGACGCCCCTGAGTAATACGCTTTGGTTGAATATAGCAATACCAAGACGTGTAATCTTTTTTGCAATTTTTGATGTCTCTTCGCTGAATTCATGGCGTGAGTTAAACTGCGTGAGTAAAAATAGGGGGGCATTCTCATTGTATTGGCTCATTATGGATAAGAGTTCATCATCAAAGCGCTCAGGGTACACAGAGAGGCACCTTGTACATAGGCGTATGATTAAATTTGGGGATGCTTCTCTCAACACCCTGAACGTTTCTTTTAGAAAGCCGTTTGATAGCGTTAGAGGGTCGCCGCCTGTGATGAGGATCTCCTCAATCTCACTGTGACTCTTGATGTACGCAGAAGCCCGTTCGATGTCGCTTTTTGTACATGGTGCTGAATTTGACGTAAAACGACGGCGGAAACAATGCCTGCAGTATCCAAAACACTTATCTGTGATTGTAAGTGCAACCCTGTTCTTGTAGCGGTGAACAAGAAACGGAGAGACCGTGAATTTGTGTTCATTTTGCGGATCGTCTGTAAACGAGCTCTCATCAAACTCATGAACATTAGGAACAAACTGGCGCCTGATTGCATCAACATCAAGCTTATTGCTAAATTGAGGAGGTACAAGGAACGAAAGATCCCTATCTGTGGCCCTTTCAAACCATGCCCTTTCCTCACTCTTGAGATCTATTAGCTTTTCAAGCTGTTCCAATGTTGATACTGATGGTGTTTTGTTAGACATTTTTTTATGTTATGATTATATTATTATAATTCGCAAAATTTAAAGGGTAAGGACATGTCAGAGACAAAGAAACCAAAAATTGACGTATCAATTCAGACGCTAGGAGAATGTAAGATTCCATCTCCTATTTCAATGGCAAAGATCAGCAACAAAAAAAGAGCGGACTATACAGACAACGATGACTCCGTATATTTATTTGTAGAAAAGAAGCTCGCAAACGATCAAACAGTAGAATCTGCAGGTCCACGCGAATACATATACTTCAATCCAAAGCAGGTACATGCAGCTATCGCAACATGCGGTGGAATCTGCCCCGGCCTTAACAACATCATCAGGGCAGTCGTAAGATGCCTATGGTTCGGCTACGGCGTTACAAGAATCAGCGGCATTCAGTACGGCTACAGAGGACTTTTACAGGATAGTCCATATCCATTTATGGAACTAACTCCTGACAACGTAGATGAGATTCAGGAGAAAGGCGGCACCATCCTTGGCAGTGCTCGTGGAGGCGGAAACAGAGTTGAGGAGATCGTAGACACGCTTGAGAGACAGAACATCAATATGCTCTTCTCAGTAGGCGGAGATGGAACTCTTAGAGGCGCGGCGGACATCCAGGCTGAAATCGACAGACGCGGCCTTAAGATCTGCGTTGTTGGAATTCCAAAGACCATCGATAACGACTTGTTATACATCCAGAGCTCATTTGGAGTGGATACAGCCGTTCAGATTGCAACAAGCGCTGTAAGATCTGCCCACACTGAGGCTAAAAACGCCATCAACGGCATCGGACTTGTAAAAGTTATGGGACGCGATGCAGGATTCATTGCAGCTCAAACCTCACTTGCGCAGAACGATGTCAACTTCTGCTTGATTCCAGAAAACCCGTTTGACATCACAGGCAAGAACGGACTCCTTTCGCATCTTGAAAAGCGCATACTATCACGCGGACACGCTGTAGTACTCGTTGCAGAGGGCGCGGGGCAAGACATCCTTCCATCAACAGGACGCAAGGATCTCTCTGGAAACACTGTATTTGCTGACATCGGACTCTTCCTTAAAGAGAAAATCAAGGAGTACTTTAAAGAGAAGAATATTGAAACAAATGTTAAGTATATCGACCCGTCGTACATCATCAGATCCGCGCCTGCCGATAGCTATGATGCCATCTTCTGTGCACGCCTTGGAGCCCACGCTGTACACGCTGCTATGGCCGGGCGTAAATCAGTATGCGTATGCCTTATGCACAACAACTACGTTCACCTTCCTATCAGCCTTGTAACAAGCGGAAAGAACAAGGTGGACATAACGGGTAACCTCTGGAGGGATGTGCTTGAAAATACAAGGCAACCCTATTCAATGAAGAACTAAACTTAGTTGATCTGCTTCTGCCAAATTGCAGAGAAGTCGATAGAGAATCCTTTGAGCATCGAGAGTACAAACGACGATGACACAAGATGGATATCCTGAGGTACAAGCTGACCGTCTGTGATAAACAGAAGCGACAACTTTTTTGCATCCGAAATCGAAAGTATATTTCCTATAGTCTCTGTCTCATCGATCTTTGTTACAATCAAACTTTTAGGGTTATAGGATGCGAACTGCTCAAGGCTTGAATTGATGTCGCTTGATTTCATCGATGCGGATACAACAAGGTAGCACTTCATCTCATCGCGCGGTGGAACGGAGAGAAGCGTCTTTAATCTCACGGCAAGCGATGTATCCTTTGGCGACTTTCCAAGAGTATCCACAAGGATTATTCCCTTGTCTTTAAACTCATCAAGAACCGAGAAGAACTCCTTCTCATCGCCTGCTTTTTTGCACTCAAGACCGAGCGCCTTTGCAAACGCCTGTGACTGTTCAAATGCGCCCACGCGGAACGTATCAAGCGTAACCATACCAACGCTGTCCTTCTTATCGTTCTCGTAGCAGAATAGAGCGGCGATCTTTGCAAGAGTTGTGGTTTTACCCACACCTGTTGGCCCTAAGAGTACAAATATGCGTGGAGGATGCACCTGTGTGTCCATGTCAATATTAAGAGATGATATGATGTAGTCCACAAGGATCAACTCAGCATCGCTCTCTCTAGGAGGCTCATCTTCAGTGTTTTCCGTGCGCTTTTCAAGCTCTTTTCTAAGCGAAGTTAACGCCTTTTGCATGTAGCGCTTAGAAAAATCATTCTGTATGAGGATGTTCTGTGCATACTCAACAAGGCGGTCGATTACGCTCTTTTCCTTAGCGCTCTCATCATCCCTCTTTGCATCGGATGCTAAAGGCTCACTCACTTCCACTTTTAGAGCATCAGTTTTACGCTTATTCTCCTGAATGTAGAAGTTGATCTCGGTCTCCTTATGTGAGCGTCCGATGGTTCTACGAGAGTAGATGTGGATGTCCTTACCGTATTGCTTATACGCCTTTGCAAGAGCATCCTCGAAGGTTTTACCTGTCATTGTTAAGTATTGCACGCTATCCCCTTATTAGTAATTATACAACAAGTAATTATACTCTTATAATATGTACTTAGATAAATCCTGATTTTCGATTGTTCCCTTGAGGCGTTCATCAACGTACGCTGATGTAATCTTGATGGTCTGTCCCTTAAGCTCATCGGCTGTGAACGACACCTCCTCAAGCAGCGTCTCAAGAATCGTGTGTAAACGACGTGCACCAATGTTCTCGTTTGTAGAGTTAACCTGGTATGCAAATTCGCTTATTCTCTTGATTGCCGCATCATCAAACTCAAGGTTCACATCCTCTGTTGCAAGAAGCGCCTTGTACTGCTTTAGAAGCGCATTTTCAGGCTCTGTGAGTATTCTATAGAAGTCATCAGCCTTTAAGTCCTCAAGCTCCACGCGCAGTGGGAAACGCCCCTGAAGCTCAGGAATCAAATCAGATGGTTTTGATACGTGAAATGCTCCTGCTGCGATGAACAAAATATGCGTTGTATCGATCACTCCACACCTTGTGCTCACCTTTGTGCCTTCAACGATAGGAAGAATATCCCTCTGAACTCCCTCACGCGATACATCCTGAGAGTTTGACTGCTCCTTTCCTGCAATCTTATCAATCTCATCGATAAAGATGATTCCCATCTGTTCAACGCGCTCTTTTGCCTTGTCGCGTGCCTTTTCAGGATCGATGATTTTTTCGCTCTCCGACTCAATTAGCAGATCGTAGGCTCTCTTTATGGTCATCTTGCGTTTTTTGTTCTGTTTCTGTCCAAAAAAACCACTGTTTGCACCTGCGTTAAGCATGGAGCCAAGGCCTGAGAGAGCCTCCTGAAGCTCCTCCATGTTGCCGCCGCCCATGATGCCGATTTCCATCTTTCCTGTCTCTTGGATAAGGGATGCGTCTATTTCAATCTCCTTATCGTCAAGTTCGCCGTTTTGTAGCTGTTTACGGAGCTCCTCGCGTTCAGCCTGTTTGCTTTCTGTGTTTCCAAAGCCGTCTAGGACTTTTTTTGGAAGGAGAGCATCAAGAATTATGTCTTCAACACGCTTTTCTATTGTAGACTCATTCTGCTCCTTAATCTCCGCTTTTACGCTCTGTAAAGCGGTGCTTGCTAAATCCCTCACCATGGATTCAACATCGCGTCCTACATAGCCCACTTCCGTGTACTTTGTTGCCTCAACTTTGATAAATGGTGCGTTAAATAGCTTTGCGATACGGCGTGCAATCTCTGTTTTACCAACGCCTGTTGACCCTATCATTATTATGTTTTTTGGAGATACTTCATCCCTCATTTCAGGGGAAAGCATCTTACGTCTCTTTCTGTTTCTTAGGGCTACTGCAATAGTCCTTTTTGCCTTGTTCTGACCTACGATATATTTGTCTAGCTCTCTGACTATGTCTTTTGGTGACATGTTCTCCAAATCAAGAGCATGTGACACGTTAGTTTTCATTCAATTCCTCCACAATTATGTTCTCATTTGTAAACACACAGAGATGTGCTGCAATAAGTAGTGACCTCTTTGCAATGTCGCGAGCACTCATGTCTATCTTAAACTCATCGCACATCCCTACGATTGCTCTTGCTGCAGATAGGGCGTAGTTTCCTCCGCTTCCGATTGCCATGATGTTATCCTCAGGCTCAATCACATCCCCTGCACCAGAGATTAGAAAGATCTTCTTTCCATCCGTTACAAGCATCATTGCCTCAAGGTGGCGAAGAGCCTTATCGCTTCTCCACTGCTTTGCGGTTTCAACCGATGCTCTTGTGAGATCCATGTTGCACTTTTTAAGCTGACCTTCGAACACCTCCATGAGCGTGAAGGCATCTGCGGTTCCCCCTGCAAATCCTATTATCACCTTTCCGTCTGCAATGCGACGAACTTTTCTTACGTTTCCTTTCATAACGGTTGACTCACCTTGTGTGGCCTGACCGTCCCCTGCTATTGCAACTGTATTACCCCTTTTTACAGCGATAATTGTTGTGCTTCTAAATGGTTTCATCATAATGTTCTATATTACTTAAATACCATACAATTGTCAAAAATTTATACGTTAAATTCTTTTGAAAAAAAGAGCCACCGTAAAGTGGCTCTATTTTTTTATAATTTTCATTACTTCTTTTTAGGTGGGGCAAGCAACATACTCATCATGCGGCCTTCCATAAGTGGTTGTCTCTCTAAGGAATATGCGCATCCAATCTCATCAAGACGGGCAAGCACCTTGCTGAGCACTTCTCTTCCTATCTCCAAATGCTGCATTTCCCTGCCTCTAAACCTTACGGAAACCTTAACCTTGTTCTTTTCTTCAAGGAACTCGGATATGAATCTTGCCTTGGTGTTTAAGTCACCAACGTCAACCTTCACCTGCATTCGAACTTCTTTAAGCTTAGTAACAACCTGATTCTTCTTAGCTTCTCTGTTCTTCTTTTCCATCTCGTAGCGGTATTTGCCGTAGTCGATGATTTTACATACAGGTGGATTTGCATTTGGTGAAATCTCAACCAAATCAAGTCCAGCATCCTCTGCCATATGGAGAGCAATTGATGTTCTCATAACACCTTTCTGCTCTCCGTTTTCATCTATAACAAAAACTTCACTGTTTCTAATTGCACGATTTACACGCAGTTCTTTTGTTGTTGCCATTTATTCCTCAATGAGCATTGTTGCAGGATTTAGCATAACGCTCTGAATATCCTTACTCTGGGATGGAGATTTGATGATAGACATTCTGATCTTATCAGCTTTCTCGTCCATCTTAAGTCCAACAAGCACGTCAATGTCCTTCTTGTATGGCTCAAGTGTATTAGGAACACCATACTCATCGATCACTACGTTTTCGCGTACTGGACTTACTGCAAACCATGCCTCAACGTTGAGCTTCTTTGCAAATTCCTTAATGAGCTTAATGTCATCGTCACTTGCGAGTGTGAGAGCAAAACTATCAAAGAAAACAGCATCAGCCTTAAGTGCGTTGGAAATGAGTGCATCCAGGCTTGATAGGATATTCTTAAGTGATGTGTCCTTTGAGAAGTTCATGATTGTGCGGTGCGAGAGCATATCCTCATAAGTTGTGAGTGTGTCTTTTATGTTAGAAAGGGATGACACCTGTTTGAATATCTCTTTGTACCATGTTGTTACATCATCAACGTTATTTGAAAAAGCAACGTGAACTATGTTTTCACCCTGGAACATCTTATCAGTAGCAAGGTGTACAAGACATGCTGTCTTTCCTATGCCTTTCTTAGACACGATAACGCCAAGGTTACCCTTGCCTAATGCTCCTCCAATTGCCTTATCAAAAGTTCTAATCGGGCTATTTTTCAACAAATCGCTTATATGCATCTGTATTCTCCTTTAATATATTATAGCATTTATTTTAGAGATTAAGCCTTTTTAGCTTTCTTCTCTTGATAAGCCTTCTTTAGTTCATCACTTACGGATGTTGGAGTCTTTGCGTATCTTGAAAGCTCCATTGTGAACTCAGCCTTACCCTGTGTTAGTGAACGTAGGACTGTTGAGTAGCCGAACATCTCTGAAAGTGGTACTTC
This sequence comes from uncultured Spirochaetaceae bacterium, assembly GCA_945910645.1. Lineage (GTDB taxonomy): Bacteria > Spirochaetota > Spirochaetia > Sphaerochaetales > Sphaerochaetaceae > UBA9848. The sequence goes on from CAMDZB010000012.1 coordinate 8,537, forward strand.
TGCGATAACACGTGATGTGTTGTTCTCCTCAGTTGATGACACTATCATACCACGGCGCTGGTTAACAGAACCAAACACGTTACCCTGGAACTCTGTTGGAGTTTCAATTTCAACCTTCATGATAGGCTCAAGAATTGCAGGTTTTGCCTTCTCGAATGCCTCTTTGAAGCCGTTAAGTGCTGCAATCTGGAATGCCATATCAGATGAGTCAACCGGATGCCACTGGCCGTCGTTGATGACGCATCTTACGCCTACGATTGGAGCCTCAAGCTGTGGTCCTTTCTTCATTGCGCTCTGGAAGCCCTTGTCACATGATGGTACAAATTCCTTAGGAATTACGCCGCCCTTTGTGACGTCGACAAACTCGTACTCCTTAACTTCATCGTCCATCTCCTGTTCGATTGGTTCGATGTAGCCTGCAACACGAGCGTACTGACCAGCACCACCTGTCTGCTTCTTATGAGTGTAGTTGAACTCAGCCCTCTGAGTGATAGCCTCACGATATGCAACCTCAGGGCGACCTGTCTCGATTTCACACTTGTACTCTCTCTTCATTCTTTCGATGTAAACGTCGAGGTGAAGCTCACCCATACCCTTGATGATAGTCTGGTTTGATTCAGGGTCAACGTATGTCTGGAATGTTGGGTCTTCCTTTGTAAATCTGTTGAGAGCCTTAGCCATCTGGTCTGCACTCTTCTTGTCTTTAGGATAGATAGCAAGTGAGATAACTGGAGTTGGAACGTACATTGATGAGAGCGAGTAATTAAGTCCTGGTGCACAGAATGTATCACCCGATGCACAGTCGATACCGAACAATGCTGCGATCTCACCACATCCGACTTCGTTGATATCCTCCATCTCTGCAGCGTGCATCTTTACAAGACGTCCGACCTTAAAGCGCTTCTTTGAACGTACGTTATAAAGCTCATCACCCTTCTTGATCTTACCCTGGTATACACGGATATAAGTAAGCTGACCATATTGACCATCCTCGAGCTTGAATGCAAGCACTACAGGTGGAAGTGATGGATCCGATGGAAGCACAACCTCTTTCTCATCATTATCAAGATCATGTGCTGTGTTGGTAACCTCTGTTGGTGCAGGAAGGTACTTTGTAACACCGTCAAGAAGGAGCTGTACACCCTTGTTCTTATGAGCAGAACCCATAAATACTGGAACGAGCTGGAGTGAAATTGTACCCTTTCTAACAGCATCCTCGATGAGCTGCTCTGTAACCTTATCCTCAAGGATTGCTTCCATAAGCTCCTCTGAGAACATTGATGCAGCATCAAGAAGTTCCTCTCTCTTAGCCTGAGCTTCCTCAAGAAGATTCTGTGGGATCTCCTCCTCTCTGAGCTTTTCGCCGTTTGCGCCATCGAAGTAGTAAGCCTTCATGTTAACGAGGTTTACAACTCCCTCAAGCTTATCCTCAAGGCCGATTGGGATTTCCATTAGAACTGCGTTAAGGCCGAGCTTTTCGATGAGCTGATCCTTTACTCTGTATGGATTTGCACCAGTTCTATCACACTTGTTGATGAATGCAAGACGTGGAACATGGTAGCGCTTCATCTGTCTGTCTACAGTGATACTCTGTGACTGAACACCACCTACTGAACAGAGAACAAGTATTGCGCCGTCTAGAACACGAAGTGATCTTTCAACCTCAACAGTAAAGTCTACGTGTCCCGGTGTGTCGATCAGGTTGATTTCGTAACCCTTCCATACGACTGAAGTTGCTGCAGATGCGATGGTGATTCCTCTTTCTCTCTCGAGATCCATGCTGTCCATAACAGCTCCGACTCCGTCTTTGCCGTGAACCTCGTGTATCTGATGTATTTTGTTACAATAAAATAGGATACGCTCTGAAAGTGTAGTTTTACCACTATCAATGTGTGCACTGATACCAATGTTTCTCAGTTTGCTTAAATCTGATGCCATTTACTCTTATTTTCCTTATCTAGATTAAATTTTATTTAACACTCAATTATTGCATTTATTGTTATTTTTTTCAATATTCATCTACTTTATAAATGATTAGTATAATCATGCATAGAATTAAAGCAACCACTGTTGCGCTCGTATAATTGTATCTTGAGATGTAGGAATAGATGGCGCTTGAGAGGGTGTTGAATGAATAGGATGAGAGCACAAGGCTTCCACTCACCTCGCCAAGGGATGAGGCAAACGAGAGTAAAAATGCACCCTTTATCGGCCCAATTACTGAGAGCAGATCCGCCATAAACATCGCTTTAACCTCACCTGAACCGAGCGTTAGCGGTGCCAATAATGATGACTCCTTTATGCTCCTTACAGCGCTGTTTACTATCCTATACACAAGCGGAAAGGAAAGAAACGCATGCAAACACGAAAGCACTATTATAATAGTAAATCTGTTTGTAAGTTCAAGCGCCCTCCATCCTGATGCAAGTGCTACAGTTGAAAACGAGAGCGGCAGGAAGACAAATGCATCCGTATCCTTGATGTTACGGCGCCTAAGGTACTCGCTTATGATGAATGAGAGAGAGACTACAATGAGGCTTGATAGGATGGCTACGATGAAGCTGTTAATGAATATGTCGTAGTGCGAAAACACATCGCCTATAGCCCTTCTGAGGGTCAATGAGCCACGGCCAGTACGAGCCCTGAACAGCGAGACGAATAGCGATAAGAGCGGAAGCAAAAGCAGAAATGATGCGATTAACGAGAGCACAGTATGAACTCCGTTCCCTTTTTTCTCCTTATACATTTCCCCTGATGTCTGGCTCCTGTCTTTACGCGTTAGTATGATGTATAACATCACGAGCAGAAACATTATAATGAATGAACAGAGGGCATACGCTGTACCAACTTCCTTGTTGTTTATGATCTTAAAATTCTTGTATATTTCAACCTCGAGCGTTGTATTCCTCACTCCGCCTCCAAGCGTTAAGACTATCGCAAAGCTTGAAAATGAGTACATAAACACGAGTAAACACGATGAAAGTATGGATGCCTTGAGTTCTGAGAGCGTAACGTGAAAGAACGTGTATGCCTTGCTTGCTCCAAGCGTATAAGATGCATCCCTTATGTTTCTGTTTAACACCGTGTACTTTTTGTATACCGAATGCATGATGATTGGAAAGTTGTAGAACGTATGAGCAACAAGTACAGCCTTAAGCGAGTAAAGTATGTTGATGTTAAGGGGCGATTCCTTACCGAATAGGATCACAAACGAGAGTACTAAAACTATGCTTGGAAGCACAAACGGAATGTATGACACCCTTATAAAGATGCTCTTACCCTTAAAGTCCCTGCACATCAGTGTGAATAAAAATACAGAAGCAACTAGAAGCGAAAAGAACGTGGAAAGTGCAGCCTGCTTTACATTTGATAAGAGTACACGGTAAAAATACGCCTCGCTTAACACTTCTTTGAACTTTGAAAACGAGAAATTTCTAACAATCACCAAAAAGAACGGGTACAGAAAGAAAAACGATAAAATCGCTATGCTCAACAGAAACAAAAGAAAAAGTGAATGATGTTTGACGATTTTACCATTTCTCATTACTTTATAAATATTATGAGACAGACTATAAAAATATCAACAATTGTTTTGGCAGTTTTAGCACTTGCCACACCACTATTTGCTTACGAGCAAAGCTCCCCATACTCATCAAGCTATGGGTATTACGACCCGTATTACAGCTACGATGACGCTGTATATAACCGCGGTGGTAATTTCTATAGAGGATACAACAGAGCGGACAACTACGACATGAGATACACCGACGCTTACTACAGAAACTACTACAAGGATTACTACGACAACTACTATAAGAATTACTACGACAACTACTATAAGAATTACTACAAGAACTACTACAGCAACTACTACAGCAACTACTACAACAACTACTACAAGAATTACTACAAGAATCAGAACACTGTAACAAATCAAACTCCTATAATCAGATGGCCAGAGAGCGACCCTACTGTGTCAAAGTGGCCAGAGAACGAGCCTTTCGATGAGCTATTCAGCTATCCTCCAAAGACTTCAACATCAGTCACAAGACCTACAACAGCTACAACAACAACGAAACCTGCTACGATCTTTACACTTCCTACAATCTCACTCAACAACACATCTACAGGACTTAAAATTGAAGACGGTGTTGGCGTATTGAGCTTTAAGGGAAGCAAGGACAATGCACCTGAGGAAGACAGCTTTATCTTTACAATTGGACCTGCAGATAATAACACGGCTGTAAAAACAAAGGCTATCACAAACTCATTAACTCAGGTTAACGATACGGACTGGAAAGTATCATTTGCAATTCCAACATCGCTTAAAGACAGCATCAGCGACTCAAACTACTCACTTTCATACTCATATACTGATGCAAACAGCGGTAAAAAGATCAGCGGTTCAAACGCTAAACTTTCATTTAATAAGTAATATTCATTACGAAAATTAATAGATAATTAACCAAGCGAAGATATAAACTTACGGACGCGTTCGTTCGTAAGTGCTTCGCCGAGTACTTCATCACTTTTACCTTCAACAAGCACATGACCATTTTCAAGAAAGACTACCTTGTCTGACACATCATGTGCAAAACGCATCTCGTGCGTGATAATCACCATAGTCATCTTAGCAAGCGCAAGATCCTTGATTATCTTTAATACCTCGCCTGTAAGCTCAGGGTCAAGGGCGCTTGTAGGTTCATCAAAGAACATAATCTCAGGACTAACAGCAAGGCTTCTTGCAATGCTCACCCTCTGTGCCTGACCTCCCGAAAGATAGCACGGATAGGTGTCTTTTTTATCGTACAAGCCTATTCGTTTAAGAAGTTCATCTGCGATTCGTGACGCCTCTTCTTTTGATCGTTTTAGAACTTTTACCTGAGCCTCTGTAATGTTCCTTTTAACCGTAAAGTGCGGGAACAGATTGAAGTTCTGGAATACAAGCGATGTTTTAAGGAGAGCTTTTCTGTCGTCCTCTTTGCTCTTTCCAAGTGGAATGCCGCAGATTTCAATCTCACCACTCGTGCATTTTTCAAGCTGCGTACAGCATCGCATCAATGTGCTCTTTCCTGAGCCTGATGGGCCGATTATAGAGAGTACCTGGCCTTTTTCGAGGCTTAAGGATACGTTCTCGAGCGCCGGGCGCGGCATGTCGGGGTAAATCTTAGTTACGTTTCTGATTTCCAAAATATTGCTCATGATTCACCCTCCCATTAAAAATTATAGTAGCTAAAGCGCTTCTCTATAAGGCTGAACGTTTTTGATACAATCGCGTTGAAGATAAAGTAAAACACGCCTGCTACTACAAGCGGCAATGGCGATACCATGCGGTTTGTTACGTTCTGCGCAACCTTGTACATCTCAAGCACGCCTAGAGCCGACACAAGCGCTGTATCCTTAACGAGCGTGATTACCTCGCCTGCAAATGAAGGAAGAATCCTCTTTGTAACAAGCGGAAGCGAGATTGAAAAGAATATCTGTTTTTTGGAATACCCGAATACCTTACCAGCTTCTTTAAGCCCTTGCGGTATTGCCTGATATCCTGAACGGAAGATCTCTGCAAAGTATGCAGCGTAGTTGAGCGCCATTGCAAATAGGATTGCAACCATCTTGTCTATCTTCAAATTGAGCATAAGGCATGGCACAAAATAGAAGAAATAGAGCTGTAGGATAAGGGGCGTTCCCCTCATAATTGTGATATATAATCGAATGATTGCGGATACTATTTTGTTTTTGGAAAGACGCAGAATGGTCACAAGCACCCCAAGAGGCACGGAGAGGATCAACGTGAGAAAGAATATCTCAAGCGTTACACCCATGCCTTCAAGGAGCTGTAATAAAAATTTTCCAAAAACTGCGCTACTCATTTATTATTAAAGGTTAGTTAAATCCTCGCCGAACCATGCGATTGCGATGTCTTTAAGTGTTCCGTCCTTTTTCATCTCATCGATTATCTCCTGAACCTTGTCTCTGAGTTCAACATCGCCCTTTCTAAATCCAATTGCGTAGTCCTCTGATGCAAGTGGAAGGTTACGTAGTACCTCGAGGTTATCTGCAACTGATGATTTTTCAAGCTGAGCATCAGCAACGATTTCATCAATCACTACAGCATCAACTCCGCCTACGTTGAGGTCGAGTATTGCCATAAGGAAGTTAGGATAGCCTACTACGCTATTTGCGTTGTAGATTGAGCTTTCCTCAAATGCACTCTCACCGCTTGAGCCTGACTGTACGCCGATCTTTCTGTTTTGAAGGTCGGAAAGCGTGCGTATATTTGAGCCCTTTCTTACGATGAACACCTGTCTATTTTTGAGGTATGGACGTGAGAAGAGTAGCTTTTCTTCTCTCTCTGGAGTTACTGTAAAGCCGTTCCAGATGCAGTCGATTGCGCCTGATGTTAGTTCAAGCTCCTTTACATCCCAGTTGATAGGCTGAGTCACAAGTTCAACTCCCATACGCTTTGTAACCTCTTTTGCAACATCTATATCAAAGCCTACAATATCATTATTTTCATTTCTGTATCCCATTGGTGGGAATGAGTCGTCAAGGCCGAGGATAAATGTGCCCTTAGCTTTGATGGCCTCTAATGAGTCCTTGCTGTCCTGTTTTTTGCTACATGATACAACTGTAACCAATACAAGAAGTATTACAATTAATGTTGAAAGTGCCTTTTTCATATTCCTGACCTCTTTTTAAAAAGTTGCTTAAAAGTTGCTTGCAATAATATATTCTTTTAAGTTGATTAGTCAATATGATTTGAATCGATTTTGTTGCGATTAAAAATCACATCGTTGGTGGTGAAGTGAAAATAGTATACCCATATGTCAAGATGTTTATTTTTCATCACTTTGATGGATAGAAGGCTAAGGATAAACGAGAGCAACACGGTGATAAGTAAAAGCGCACTTTTTATAATAGCATTCCTTAAAGATACGCTTCCAACCGTGATTATACCGTATGAGAACAAAACGTCTCCCTGAGGTGAAAATAGCGATGAAATAAACACCATAACCACCATCATAAGAGCGGAGGTCATTAACATCAGAGTGGTCTTTTTACGCGCCTTATACCTGAATTCACCCTCACTTTCACTTCTGATTTTATCCGCGTTTTCAAAAAGTATTGTGATTCTTTTATCCTCTCCATTGGCAATAAGTCCAACCACGATTGATGATATAAATCCTGTGATGAACACAACGGGTGCAAGGATGAAGCTGAAGCGTCCGTAAAGTAAGAATGACGAAAGGTAAATCTGAACGATGTTTGATACAAACGACGAGAGTATGGAAACGCCAAGGTGCGAGATGTACTTATTCGAGCAAAGAATCCATATGATTACACCTGATGCAAGCGTTGAGATGAACGACATAAAGAACATCAGCGAAAAGAGCGTGAGTGAAAATACTGAGCTTATGATGCTCTTAAAAACAAGCGCTAAGAGGAACTCCTTAAGGTTCAAACGTGAAGATAATATCAAAAGGGGGATGTATGCAAACCCGTATCGTAGAAACAGCGGATGTGGAAGGAGCGCCTCAAGAGTTGCAAAGTAGAGCGAAAGGGCTATGACAAACTGCACCTTCTTAGTAAGAAACGAGTGCATCATCCGCCTCCTCTGCTGTTTTATGTGAAGATTTAAGCGTGACCACAACGCCGTTTGGAAGACAGATTAGGCTCTCACCATTCTTTGAGATTCCATGAGACATACAAGTCTTTTCCCTACAGGGCGATGAGAGAATATTAACATTCCCGTTCTCTACCTTTATTACAGTGTCACCAAGGATGCCATTTACTGTATATATGGTGTTTTTTGAAAGTGGAATGAGTGTAACTCCATTTCGTGTGGAGATTTCAACGCTCTCTGGGGTTAAAAAGCTTTTTCTGTAGTAGTTCAGCGTTAGGATTAGGGAAAACGCCAACACTAGTATAAGTGCAACTATGTCTAATAATTTGAACGATGAGAATAACTTTTTGATGCTCTTAGCCAAAATTCCTACGCATCATCTCGCCACGTACGATTTCGTTGATTGTGTGAGTTAAGCGCTCCTCAGTATCCTTTGTGTAGCTCTCTCCTACTGCAATGTATGATGCAACTCCGTGTACGTACTCCCAGATTCTGTAGAATATGCTCTTTACGGATACCTCATCCATGTTGTAGAGCTCTGAGAACTTGCCGAATATGTCTTTGTAGTTGATCTTTTCGGAAAGGAGTGTAAGAAGTGCATCAGGGGACACACGTTTGCTATAGTGGTTAAACATCAAAAACTTGAACAGATTCTTGTTCTCTACAGCTATGTTGATGTATGAAAGGGATGCTGAGTAGAAAATGTTCTTTTTATCAAGGGTTGCAAACAGCTTTTGGATAAAGGCATTTTCTGCCTTAGTCTGCACCTCTTCGATTAGCGTGTTCATATCCTTAAAATATGAGTAAATGGGCTGAGTTGAGCAGCCAAGACGCTCTGCAATCCCTCTGCTGTTGAGTGCATCCCCACCATCAGTGATGAGGATTTCGTATGCAGTGTCGATGATCATTTCCCTTGTAATTTTTGTTTTTGGTGCCATACGCACATTATTATATAACGATTGTTATATTATTACAAGTAAAATTATTTTCAGTTGAAAATTTCGAACATTTTGTGTATAGTAATTATAGTCTATGAATTGGAGGTCATAATCATGGCTCACGTAATTACCGATAAATGTGTTGCATGTGGTACATGTGCATCAGTATGTCCAGTTGGATGTATTTCAGAAGGTGACATCTATAAGATCGATCCGAATCAGTGCATCGATTGTGGTACTTGTGCAGGAGTTTGCCCAAGTGGTGCAATTGAACAGCAGTAATTCTTTAAATAAAAAAAGGGGCGCTTGCCCCTTTTTTTTATACTTACTTCACTTTCCAATACTTAGGCAGGAGCCAAATAGCAGCTGCAAGCAACACCAAAGCAACAACCCAAGTGACAATCATCGAGAACGATGCAATACTACTAATAAGGAGTGCGATGAGGGATACACATCCTACAGTTGCAGCGTATGGAATCTGAGTTGCCACGTGCTGAAGATGTGGACATGATGCACCTGTTGATGAAAGGATGGTCGTATCAGAGATTGGGGATGCATGATCGCCAAATACTGCTCCACCAAGGACAGCACCGATACAGATTGAACATGCGTTGATGTACTGAGCACCTACGTATCCTCTGTTTGTTGCAAGTCCAACCGCAATTGGAAGCGTGATTGGAATCATGATTGCAAATGTACCCCACGATGTTCCTGTTGCGAATGCGATAAGTGCGCTTATGATAAACACTAAGCTTGGTAGGAGGAACAATGGGAAGTTACCCCTTACAAACACGTCGCTGAGGTAGAGGGACAAGCCCATACCACCGTTTTCTGGTGTATTCTTGATGATACCGCCGATAGTCCAAGCAAGCGTTAGAATGATTAGAGCTGGCATCATCGTTTTCATGCCGTCGATTAGAGCTGTTGAACATGCGCTGATTGTAAACAGGCGACGTGCAAGGTAGTAAATGTACGTTACTACGATTGTGAAGATAATAGCATAGAATAGAGCCATTGATGCATCCGTGTTGTTGAATGCCTCGCCGATGGTCATCGAATGCATAGCCTCTGATAATGTTGCTGCGCTCCCGTCACGGACAGCGTTAAGATACGTTGTGAATGGGAAGATCACGATTGCTGAGACAATAAGAACAGCAAGTGGGATGATCATGTCGATTGTGCGAGCTCTGTGAAGCTTTGTTGTCTTCTCTTCCCTAGCATCCTCGCTTTCCATGTTCATAGGACGTACACGACGCTCTGCGTCAGTATCCTCCATTGATCCTGGGGCCTCACCGTATGATACATCGTATAAGACGCCGTTTCTTGCCATCTCTTCCGCCTTTGCCATAAATGCCCAGTCACGCTCTGTGAATGCAATCACTAAAATCATAATGAGTGTTAGGATTGCATAGACATTGTATGGAATGAGGTGAATAAAGAAGTTGAGCGGAGTCATGTTCAATGTGTCAAACCCTGCGCTTTCCTTAAGAATACTCATAACGGTTACAACCCATGATGAGATTGGAGCAAGGATACATACAGGTGCTGCAGTTGAGTCGAGTACCCATGCAAGCTTTGCTCTTGAAACGCCGTTTTTATCTGTAATTGGACGCATTATTGTTCCCACGGCAAGTGAGTTGAAATAATCGTCGATAAAAATCACAATACCGCAAATCCATGCCATCAAAACACTGGTTTTTCTGGACTTTATCTTTTTAACAGCCCATTCGCCAAATGCTCTTGATGCTCCAGTCTTGGTCATAAGGCCAACAAGTCCACCAAGAAGTGCACAGAATAAAAGAATACGGATATTCCAACCATCAGCAAGATTTCCTGCAATGGCATCCGTAAGATTCAAGATAGCCGTGATTGGGTTGCCGTAAGCCACAAAGAGTGAGCCTACAAAAATACCCAGGAACAAAGAGATGATAACATCCTTTGTCACAAAGGCTAATACAATAGTCAATACAGGAGGCACCAAGCCCCAAATTCCAAAATGTTCCATGGGTGTAATTAATGCAGAAATCGAATAGTTAAACAAGGAAAAATGTAAAAATTTCTTAAAAAAATGTAATTTTGTTGATTTTCAAACATTTTTACCATAAAAGCTCCCTATTCTGAACACTAAAATCAGGAATTTACAGAATTTTTTGGAGAATTTGCACCTAATTTTGAAAAAGTTTGACTGTGTTTTTAAGTTTTTTAAGTCTTTTGGTCGCTTATATTAATGTAAAGCGAGAAACATATGGCATTTTTTGGACTACAGAACAAAACGTACAACGGCGAGGCTATCGAGATTCAATGCAACATCCATCAGGGATTCCCGTCATTTGACATAACAGGGCTGGCGGATGAGATCATCAAGGAATCTAAGGATAGAATCAGGGCATCAATTAGAGCTGAGGGTTTGAGGTTCCCTCAAGAGACGATTCTTGTGAATTTATCACCTCCATCTTTTAAGAAGACAGGAACGTCCTTCGACCTCCCCATTGCCCTCTCTATCCTCTTTGGAAAAAGCGCGATCACAGCAAACATCATCTCACTTGGGGAGCTTGATCTTAACGGACGCATCCTTAAAACTCCAGGCTCTGAGAGTATTCTTATCAATGCGTGCTTTAAAAGATGCAGTATTGTGGTTGTTCCAAAGGATAACGCTATAAGCGAAAAGGACAAGGAATACTACCTGAATCATTACAGGATGAAGATACTTGAGTGCTCGTGCCTTCAGGAGGCATTTGATGGGATTCTTGATGCGCTAAACGAGCTTGAGGATGGAGATAATAACCTTGATGACTTAAGGGCTTCTACCCCTCTGTTTGATGACGAAATCGATACAAATCCTCTATCTGAAGATACTAAACTCAAACACCCGTTTGAAGGCATCATAGGCCTAAAAACTGAAAAAGAAGCGCTCGCTGTTGCCATAGCAGGCGGACATAACTTACTCTTCTTTGGAGGGCGCGGCGTTGGTAAAAGTATGCTTCTTGAAAGGTGCCAAAACTTTAAGAGTAAACTTGATGAAAAGACAGAGCATGAACGGGAGAAAATCTACTCTGTATTCAACCGTTTTGACGATAACAAGGTGCGATGCTTGTACCTTGATACATCTGGAAAGAACAGCGTATTTCAGGAGCGTGAGAACCCACCTGAGATACTTTTATACCACGGCGGAAGTGTAATAATCGATGAGATTACAAAGCTTGATGAAAAGACAATTTCAACACTCCAGAGCGTAAATGATACCGGTCTTTTACGTCTTAAGAAAGACCTCACCTACCCCTTACGATTCAACATGCTTGGAAGCTTCAATCCATGCCCCTGCGGTGCTCTCGGATCTAAGAACTCCGTATGTTACTGCTCTGAAAACAAGATCAGTGCACATCTTAAGAACATCGCCTCACCACTCATTTCGCGATTTGATATAGTCACAGCCGTAAAGGAGGCTGATTTTTTACACGATGATGAGAGCGGCTTTGATGATATAGAGGAGCGTATTGAGAACGCCAGGGTACGCATGCTCAAGCGTTATAAGGATGATGCTGACATACGCCTTAACGGAGACATCGCTGTGTTTAACAGGAGCGCAGAGCGCATAAGAAAGGCGTACATGTATTTTCCCGAGAGCGAGAGCCCACGGGAGGCACTCCTCTACTACGGCGTTGCGTTAACGCTTGCAGACCTTGATGACAGTGACGAAATCAAGCCAATCCACAGGGAAAAAGCGCTTTTACTCAAGGTGAAGTCCCCACGCGAGTACTTCACACGTTAGGTAAAAATTCTGGCGTTATATTATTCAATAATTTATGTAATTCTCAGATTGCGTAATTCTCAGATGATGAAATTTGCACGTTTTAAGATATAGACTAAAAGCAAAATATAAATTATATTAGTAAGAATATTTTTAGAGTTAGAGGTATATAATGAAAAAACTTGCAAAATTTATAGTTATTTGTATTTCTTTGTGTTTACTTCTATCGTCTTGTTCTAAAAAAGACGGAACAAGCAGCAAAACACTGAGATTTGTCACAGGCGGAGAGAGTGGAACTTACTACGCATTCGGTTCAGTTCTCGCTCAGCATGCAAGCAACAACACTCCATATAAGATTGTAGGACTTGTTGGTGCAGGTTCAAGGGGTAACGTTCTTGAAATTCAGGATAAAAACGCGGATCTTGGATTCTGTCAGACAGACGTACTTGCATACGCTTACAACGGCACTAACCTCTTCGAAAAAGATGGTAAAGTCGATGTAATTAGAGTTGTTGGCGCCCTTTATCCTGAACCTGTTCAGGTGATCTCAGTAAACCCATCAATTAAGAGCATTGCAGATCTCAAAGGTAAAAGAGTATCAATCGGTTCAGCCGGTTCTGGCGTTTACTTCAACGCTATGGACTTCCTAAACGCTTATGGACTTACAGAAAATGACATCGTTCCTACATATCAGTCGTTCGGTGACAGTGCATCAGACCTTAAAGACGGCAAGATCGACGCTGCATTCATCGTGGCTGGTGCTCCAACAATCGCAGTTACCGACCTTGGAACCACAAGAGATGTTAACATCCTAAGCCTTGATGAGAGCCATATTTCATCACTTGTTTCAAAGTCCCCATTCTATTCAAAGTACATCATCTCAAAGGATGTATACGGCACAGCATCAGACATTACAACTCTTGCAGTTGGCGCTGTGGTTGTTGCTCATAAGGATGTGAGTGAGGATGCAATTTACGCGTTTACAAAAGACATGTTTGACGATCCAAAATCACTCTCATCATCACATGCAAAATACAACGAGCTTAACCTTGACTATGCTACATCTGTAGCAACAGTCCCTTACCATGAAGGTGCTAAAAAGTACTACAGTGAAAAAGGATATAAGGTTAACTAAGTGAAAAAGTTTTCTGAAATATTTAATAAGCACCACAACGAGGTGGATAATCCTCACAACGTTGATAGCATCATGCGTAAGTTCGACCGCGAGAGCAATACGCGCGTCTGGACTGGCTGGAGAAAGAGTCTCATCACGTACATATCTGCATTCTTCTCGCTCTACTGCATCTGGTCTACGCTTTTCTCAACAGCACTTCCTGAGGTTAGGCTCACACGGTTTTTGGCATTCATTATCATTCTTGGATATCTTCATTACCCTCACAAAAAGGGTTACGTTGATGAAAATAAAATGCCGATCTTCGATATTGTGTTGATGATACTAGGAGCCGCAGCGTTTTTATACTTTACATTCAATGCGCTTGCAATCATCGAGGTTGCTCATAGAATCAGCAAGGCGCAGATTGCAATTGGTATAGTCGGCATTTTGGTGCTCCTTGAGCTTACAAGGCGCTGTGTGGGGCTTCCGATACTGTTTGTACTTGGTGCACTGCTTATTTACACGTTTATCAATCAGGCGTCGTACCTTGGATCGTTCTACATGACGCTAAGGAGCATCATCTACAAGCTGTTCTACACGACAAACGGCGTGATTGGAACTCCAGTTTCTGTCTGCTACACATACATAGTGCTATTCATCCTATTTGGTACATTCCTTTCAAAGACGAGCATCGCTGACCTATTCATCGCATTTGCAAACAAGCTTACTGGTAAGAGCGCAGGAGGGCCTGCAAAGGTTGCTGTGATCTCATCGGCCCTATGCGGTATGGTATCAGGCTCAAGCGTTGGAAACACAGTAACCACGGGAAGCGTTACCATTCCTATGATGAAGGAAACCGGATATAAACCTGAGTTTGCAGGTGCCGTGGAAGCCGCATCATCAACAGGCGGTCAGATCATGCCACCGATTATGGGTGCAGCTGCATTCCTTATGGCTGAGTACATGGGCGTTCCATACTCACAGGTTGCGCTTAAGGCTATCCTTCCTGCCCTTCTCTACTTCATCGGGATATTCATCCCTGTACACCTTGAAGCAAAGAGACTTGGACTTAAGGGCGTGAGTGAGGATAAGCTCATAAAGTGGTCTGAAATACTCAAAAACTGTTATCTGTTCATTCCACTTGTTGTGTTAATCGTGCTTGTGTCTACAGGTCAGAGAACCATGCAGTTCTCAGCAGCTGTTTCTATTGGACTCTGCGTGATAGTAGGGTTCATAAATCCTAAGAATAGGCTCAACCTTAAGAAGATTATCGAGACGCTTGAAAGCGGTGCAAAAGGCGCCATCACAGTGTCAGTTGCATGTGCAGTTGCCGGTCTTGTTGCAGGATGTATCACAGTTACAGGGCTTGCATCCACGCTTATCAATGCAATAGTTAGCGTGTCTGGCAACTTCAAGATGATAGGGCTTTTACTCACGATGATCTGCTGTATTATCCTCGGTATGGGAGTTCCAACCACAGCTAACTACTGTATTATGGCATCGACATGCGCACCTATCCTAATTCAGCTTGGCATCGACAGGATTGCAGCTCACTTCTTCGTGTTCTACTTTGGCATCGTTGCGGACATCACGCCTCCTGTTGCGCTTGCAGCGTACGCAGGCAGTGCTATCGCAAAGGCAAGCCCAATTAAGACAGGATTTACGGCAACTCGTTTGGCAATCGCTGCATTCATAGTGCCATTTGTGTTTGCGTACAATCCAACACTGCTATTTGTGGGCGTGACGCACTGGTTCCAGATTGTTCAGATTATCATCACATCGCTGTTTGGTATCTACGGCGTTTCTGCAGCCCTTGAAGGCTATGTTTCAAAACAGAACAACATATTCGAACGTATCCTCTACCTGCTTGGTGGCCTTACGCTGATTATCCCAGAGACAGTTACAGACATAGTTGGACTACTTGTTCTTATAGCCCTCACGGTTTACGACTTCTTAATCTCAAAAAGAAGACATGCCTAATTTATATTTTGACAATGCGTCAACTACATTTCCCTCTTCAAAAGCAAAGGGGGAAATGCTTAGAATTCTTGAAAACTATCCTGGAAATCCATCATCATCACACGCCTACGGAAAGGATGCAAAGCGCTTTCTTGAAGAGACGCGTGAGGATGTTGCGACTCTCCTTGGACTTAATAAATCCTTCAAAAATTACATCTACTTTACGTCATCTGCAACAGAGGCAAACAATATAGTGCTTCAAAGCTTACTGAACTCCCCGTCGTTTAAAGGCGATGTGATAATCACAAATAGTGAGCATCCGAGCATCACATCAAACGTAGGAATCCTTGAGAAGATGGGCTTTCGTATACTCAGGGCAAAGGCCAAGAACGGCATTGTCACTCGTGAAGCGGTAGAGGAGCTTCTTACGCCTAACACGGTACTTGTTGAGTCGATCTTTGTAAACAACATACTTGGATCCAAAAACGACATTGCCGACATCGCAAAATGCGTCAAGAATTACTCTCTACGCATTGGAAGGCGCATTCACTTTCACACCGATGCTGTACAGAGTATTGGCAAAACTGAGTTCAGTCTCAGCTCGTTGATGGAATGCGGTGTGACATCAGCATCCTTCTCGTCTCATAAGTTTTATTCCCCGCGTGGCGCTGGAATCCTATTTTTATCATCAGATAAGGTACAGGCGCTTTCCCAGGGAGGCGGACAGGAGCGAGGATTGAGAGGCGGAACTGAAAACATAGCTGCAATCGGTGCGATGAAGGTTGCACTTGAGGATGTACAAAACAATATTAAAAATGATATAAAAAAGATATCAATTTTAAGAAAAATACTATTGGATAGTCTCTCATCATCGAAGGTGAGGTTTAAGGTGTTATCCCCCACTCTTGATGGCAGTTTTGTGCCTAATATCCTCTCAATAGCGCTTTTAGGCTTACCAGGCGAGGTATGCGTTCGCGCACTTCAGGAAAAGGGCATCTCAGTTGGCACAACATCAGCCTGTGCATCCAACGCAAAGAAGAGCGACAAGAACGCCCTTGCCCTCATGGGATTTAGCCGAAGTGAAAGCGCATCGGCTATACGAATATCCTTCTCGCATTCGCAGACTCAGGATGATGTGAACGCGCTCTCTGATGCATTAGAAAGCGTTTATTCCTGCTATGCCTAAGCGCTTAAGCATTCTATCCTTGAGCATTTATATGCCCTATGCTTGATCCAATAAGGATGGTTGATCCATCGTTTGTTTGAGGGCAGTAAAATTTTACATTTTTCATCATCATCTCGGTGGTCTCCTTGTATAGAGGCAAGAGGTGGTACGTGCTGCCTTCGATGTAGATTTCAACACCATCGCCGCTATCACTGTTGATGCTGTTACTATCGCTCATTCCCTTGATGCTTACAGAGCTATTACCCTTGCTGTAGATGATGAATGCCGTAAATAGGCTCGTAAGGTAGAGGCTTGATCTTTTGATCATAAGCGTGATTAGGTACTTAACAAGTTCGCTCTTAGTTGCAGCGTAGTAGTCCGTGAGGGCTGATGTATCATCAAGATGGTTATAAAAGTCATCGATGGCTGACTTGTCTGATTCTGGTATAAGGGCGTTCTCCTTAAGCGCACATATGATCACTTTTAGCACTCTGAAGATGTAAAAGCCTGATGTGACTATCTCAAAATTCGACTCGCCGTTTAGGTGTAATGCCCTATCGACTTCCATGTCGAAATTCGAAACGCCGTAAAGGTTAGAATCACCATCATTATCACTCATGTGCTTTAACGTAAAATGACCGCACTCTGTGCAGATAATGCGTTTCTCCCTCGCGTGAGGGTCAAAGAGAGCCACGTTACATCCTGTTCCTACAATTGAGCCAAGCTTGACGCTGTTTTTATCACTTGAGAGCGTTGTGAGATACAAAAGCGATGATGTTGCATCGTTCACTACTGTACCGCTTGCCCTCAAGGTTACCCCCTCGTCTTTTAAGGATGCAAGGAGCGTTTTGATAAGCGGACGCCCTTCAAACTGATCACGGTCTATTCCCTTTGCAGTTGCACTCATGAATGCATCCCCGTCTTTTTCTGACTTAAACGGATACGAGAAACAGAGTGAGATGTGATTGATTTTAAGAAGATCATCCATACTGTACACATCTTCGTTCAATACAAAACGGGCAAGCTCTTTAAAAAAGTCTTTGTTCATCATGCCCTCTCTTAGCGTCTTTGATATCGGAGATGATGTCAGTTTACCGTTATTATCAAAGCGTATGAGGCATTTTCTGATGTTAGTACCTCCGATGTCTAAGGCAAGCACAGATGAGTTCTTAGAGAGCTTTGGTGAAATCCCTGTTTTAATCATCATGTATGTGGATGGATCCTCATCAAGTTCCCTGCACTCCTTAAGGATTACTGATGTGAGTTTATCCTTAAAGGCACTCAATTTTGTACTATCAAATCCTACGAAAAAGCCGTTCTTTTTAAGAAAATTATCGATGTTGTTTTTCTGATCTTCAGTCATACTATTATTGTAGATTAAACAATTATAATATAAAATAGAAATCGTATGAGTTTCAACGCAACAGCCATTAGAAAACGTCCTCAAGCATTCGAAGCGTTAAAGGGGCAAAACTTTGTTGTAGCCACCATAAAAAGCGCAATTGAAAACAACAAAATTGCACACGCGTACCTCTTTGCAGGGCCACGCGGAGTTGGCAAGACTACATCTGCACGCCTTCTTGCAAAAGCGCTATGCTGTGAGCACGGACCCACTCCAGAACCATGTGGCGAATGCAGTATCTGTAAGAGCATCACAAACGGAAGCGCAAGCGACGTAATCGAGATAGACGGCGCATCAAACACAAGCGTTGATGACATCAGAGCGATCAAAGAAGAGCTGATGTTTCCACCTCAGTACTCAAGGTATAAGATCTACATAATCGATGAAGTTCATATGCTATCAACAAGCGCATTCAACGCCCTTCTAAAAACCATCGAGGAGCCACCAGAATGGGCTATTTTCATCTTTGCAACCACTGAACTACAAAAGGTACCACTGACCATTCAATCACGCTGTCAGACCTTCAGATTTAGAAGCATCGATGAAATCACCATTGCAGGGCTAATCACCGCGGCGGCAAAGGATGACGGCATTACGATTGACAAAGACAGCATACATTGGATTTCAAAGCGTGCGCGCGGTTCTGCACGTGATGCATACACGCTCTTTGACCAATGCGTGGCATTTGCAAACGGCAACATCACGTACGATAAGATCAAAACGGAGCTTGGAATCACAGGCCCTGATGAGTTAAAGGCGATCTTCGAAAGCGCTATTAACGAGGATACTACAACGGCGATAAACGCGCTTTATAAGCTCTACGAAAACGGAGTGAGCGCAGAGTCGTTCACCATCGACATGGCATCGTACCTCAGAGATGTGCTCTTAATCAATGCAGGGATCGAGAACGAAAACATACTATACAACAGCCTCGAGTACTATAACAAGGAGCTCATCAGTTCCCTTTCACGTGAGAGCATCGAAACGTCACTAAACCGCTTTTTACAACTCTTTCGCAACATAAAGTACTCCCTTAACGCTATGTACGAGGTGGAACTTGAGGTATCACGCCTTTCCTCATCACGCTTCATCCTCTCAAACGAGGAGATTACAAAGCGCCTAGAGTACCTTAAAAATGCCCTGGTTAACGAGAGCAAAAACATCAATCCATCATTGCTACTTCAGATACAGAAAGCACCAAAGAGTATCCCGAGTGCACCTCTACAAGTACAGGCTCAGACAGTACACAACACGATAGAGAAAGACGCAATACAAGTTCAAAATGCACCTGTTAATGAAATACATGAGACTACAATTAATACAAACGAGCCTCAAACAGTCCAACCTTCAACACCACAAAATGTAAACACAGGCGCGATGGATAAAGACGAGGTGGCACTCTCCTACCTTCAAAACAACCTTATGCTATACAGAGCGTACAAGGACAAACAGCGCATTAACTTTGACGGTGGTACGTGTACAATCACACTACAGAACCAATTTGACTACGACACAATGAATGAGTCTGGTAACCTTTCAAAGCTTAGTGAAGCACTGAGGAATGCGTACGGATTTTCAGGCAAGATCAACATAGTTTTTGAAGAGGTCAAAAGATCAAATGAAGAGACTACAGCTATGAAAATCGCCAAATTCTTCGACGGAAAAGAGATATAATGGACGCACTTGAGGATCTTCAAAATAAAATTTCAATGCTCCCCGGCCTTGGCCCCAAAAGTGCACGACGAATAGCATACTTTCTTCTAAAAAGCGACGATGAGTTTAACACATCGCTTGGCGACTCAATCAAAACTATAAAAACGCTCATCCATCCCTGCCCGATCTGTGGAATGTTTACGGATAAGGAAATCTGCAGCGTCTGTAGGGATAAAAGCCGTGACCCGTCATTGCTCTGCGTGGTTGAAGAGACACAGGATGTGAGCATCATCGAAGACAGCAAGATATACAGAGGATACTACCACGTTCTTGGAGGCGCAATATCGCCAATTGATGGAATCTATCCTCAGAACCTACGCTTTAAGGAGCTTGAAGAGCGAATTGAAAAAGGCGCATTCAAAGAGGTGATCATTGCAACTAATCCAACTGATGCTGGAGATACCACGGCGATGTATACAAAGAAGCTCTTGAGTAAGTTTGAAAACCTACGCTTCTCACGCCTTGCACAGGGACTTCAGGCAGGTGGCGATCTTGAATTTGCAAACTACAGAGCACTATCGCAGTCATTTAAAAACAGAACAGACATCTGAGTTTTAAAAATTGAATTAATGCTCAAAAGGATATATACTCTCTACATGATTTTTCCAAAGAGTTTACTCTCAAGCCTTTATGGGAGCGATGTTAACGTAGGCAATTTTACAAAACGAGTTGAAAAGTTACGCTCAATCATAAACGGAATCTGCCCAAACGACAGCCCTATTCACGTATTCTCAGTGCCAGGAAGAGCAGATCTTGTTGGAAGTCATACCGACCATCAGAAAGGCAGGGCGATTGCAGCAGCGCTAAGCCTTGATACGCTTGCACTTGTTAAAAAACGTGATGACCTTTGGCTTAATGTGTATTCGGATGGTTTTACACCTGTTCATGTGAACTTAAGCTCGCTTGAGAAGGAGGAACTCGAGATCGGTTCAGCCCCATCACTTGCGCGCGGAGTTGCAGCAGCACTCGATATAAGCGGCCGTAAAATTGGTGGTGCCGACATTGTGTCAAACTCCATAATTCCTCGTGCACGTGGACTCTCATCATCTGCGGCGTTTGAGGTGTTGATAGGCTCTGTACTCTCATTTTTATACAACGATGAATGTCTCTCTCCATCGGATATCGCAAAGGCAGGCTGGTGGGCTGAAAACAACTACTATGAAAAGCCATGCGGGATACTTGATCAGAGCGCATCAGCAACAGGCGGAATAATTGAGTTTGATGGCGGATACGGGGCAAACGGAAAGTCAACAAAGCTTCCCTCCTCGTTCATCGGCAAGGATTACAGCCTCATCATCACAAATACAGGCCCTGAACACTCGGATCTCACAGAGCCATACAGCGCTATTATAAACGACATGAAAAAGGTGGCATCTTTCTTCTCAAAGAAGCACCTGAGCGAGGTTAAGGAGGATGAATTCTTTTCATCGCTTTTGGATGTACGAGAGAGCCTTAAGGATGACAGAGCCGTTCTTAGAGCCATCCATTACTTTGATGAATCAAAGCGCGTAAGTGAAATGAGAAACGCCCTTTCTAAGAACAATATCAAGGAATTCTTACGCATAATAAATGCATCAGGAGACTCATCTGAGGAACTTTTACAGAACACCTTTGTATCATCCACGCCGAATGAACAGAGCATCCCTCTTGCCCTTGCAGTCACAAAGCGCTTTATAAGGGAACACGGGGGCGCTACGCGCATGCAAGGCGGTGGATTTGCAGGATGCATCCAGACCTTTGTCTTGAAGAAGTACAAGAAGGATTACATTGCGCTTATGGAGTCCTACTTTGGTAAAAACGCATCAAAAGAGGTGTTTATCCGAGAGGAAAAGGCGGGATACATCGGAACTCTCAAGGCGTGATTTTTTCAAGAGTAATTTTGGAATTTTTGGTATAATTATAGAATAATCCATTTTACGGAGGCAGCTATGTCTATTTCAATTGAAAACACCGTTAATGCACTTAAAAAAAACAATATGAACGTGATTAGAGCAAAGGATGCAGGCGCTGTTATTAAAGAGCTTGATGCCTTGATTCCTGAGGATGCCACACTAGGTCACGGCGGCTCTATGACAATTGCCCTTTCTGGAATCGAGGAGCACCTTAAGAGTCATTTTAAGAACTACACTGATGACAGAAGCGTGCACCATACACTTGACTTCTACCTTGCCTCTGCAAACGCCATCACTGAGGATGGTAAGATCTACGAGGTTGATGGATTCAGCAATAGAATCTCATGTATACTCAACGGTCCTAAAAAGGTTGTTATCATCGCAAGCGTCAATAAAATCGTCAAGGACTTGAAGGAAGCAGAGCATCGTGTGATGACTATCGCTGCGCCTAAAAATGCCGTACGTCTTAACAAAAAGACGCCGTGCGCAGTAACAGGCGAATGTATCGCACTTAAGACAGGTAAGCGATGTGATAGTCCTGACCGCATCTGTTCAAACACACTGATTATGGAGAAACAGACAGTGAAAGATAGGATTACTGTTATACTTGTTGATGAGCCCCTGGGCTACTGATTTAAAACGTTCAGAATCCTCGATTTTAGGCATAAATGCAACAATTACAACACTTTGAATTTATTCACTTGATATTTTTATTCAAAACACTTAATATTATAAATACGACGCAGGGTGGAGCAGTTGGCAGCTCGCTGGGCTCATAACCCAGAGGTCATAGGTTCGAATCCTATCTCTGCTAATCAAACCATAATTAAGCGTGTATGTGGTGTACTTTCACATACAGCGCTGAAATACGCTCATCAAAGCTCAAGATTAAAATTTACAACAACTATAAGAAACTTCACGATAAGGCTAATTCACATCCCACTTGATGGGTAAACCACAGACGAAAAATAATCGTTTTTAGCTTTGAATATTTGACGATTGACTTGCTCGTTATTATTATACTTATGAGGAAATTAACTATGAAGAAAATTAATAAAACAATTGTTATTCTGCTTGTATTACTCATCTCAGCTACATCCGTATTTGCTTTAGATTGGGATGACTTTAATGAATATAACAGAAAAACCAACAGGTATTTGAACAGCAGTGCGACTCGTGAGGCCATCACTGCGACTCCACTTTCAGACTCTGAACAGACTCTAATAAAGTCTTTTGTTGCTCTGATTATCTCTGCAGATGATGCTGAAGACTTTGATAACGACGGCGTGTTCATCGTCAACCGTGGCGGCATCAGAAAGCGCGAGATTAGAGGCATAGACACATATTCGATGAACAATGCGAATTTCATTCCATACAGCAACAGATCTACAACGTTTGCAAAGAATGTTAATGGCACGGTGGCATACGAGGATGACGAGGGTATTTACAGCGCAAAGCTTAAAGCTGTGTTCCCTAAGATTGATAACAGCGAGCATAGTCTTGAGATTAATGCGATTGATAAGTTTGCGCCTTATAATGGGGCGAATGTTGTGCTTGATGGGAAGAATCTAGTTCTTGATTATGAAACTATACACGACATGATGCTCGGCGGTTACGAAGTTGCATTGGAATATTTGTTCTGGTAGAGATCAAGATATTGGGTTGCAATATCCGTCCAAGATGGGATAGGTTTGTTCTTGCAACCCTTTCTTAACTCAAGGTACTGATCAAAATGTTCAGTTTTAAGGCGGTATAGTTCCTCGATCTTATCGGCAAAGGCGTTTTCATCCTCATCAAGTGCATAGCCGTTGATGCCATCTATTATCTGCTCGCTTGCACCGGTGTCCTTGACAACAAGCGCGATTGTACCAAACTTGTTCGCCTCCTTCACCACAAGCCCGTCTGTATCATAGATAGATGGAAAGAGAAAGACATCGCTTGATGAGTACAGCTTTGCTAAAACATCGAACTTCTGAATTCCAATACAATGAACATTGTCGCTAAGACCTAATGCTTCGGCCTTTGTTTTATAGCGATCACGCTTGTCAAGCCCTGCAAGAGTGAAGTCAAACGGAATGCATCTTTTCTTTAATACGCTACAAACCTTAAATGAAAAATCGATGTTCTTATGACTCGCAATACGCCCAACATATAAGAGGTTAATACGGTTAAAGTCAGGGATATCTTTACTAATGCTGTTTTCATCTACACTTGAGCTGTTTATCTCTGTATAGTCAAAGCCATTTCTTACAATGAACACTTCTCTATCCAACTTTAAACTTCTTTGAATTTCGTCACGCTTACACGACTCAGATACCGCTGTGAGAATATCAGCATGTTTTGCTACATATTTTGGCATCATATTATTTATAAAAAGTATCGCCTTGTGAATAGGATTGTTCTTAGAAAATGGCGCATTATTTTCAAATAAACACCAAAGATTGGTATGGCATGTAACAACTGATGGAATGTTTAATTTTTTTGCCATTTTAACACCCCATTTCCCCATTTCAAACTGAGTCTGTATATGCATCACATCAGGCTTAAAATCATATAGCGCCTCTTTTAGAGCTTTATCGCATCCAGTTAATGGCACAGGAGGATAGAACGGGAACTTATGCATCTTTGCCCTCACCACCTTGAATGGATAGACGCTGTCGTCATAGGGGCGTTTTTCATAGTCGTCACGTACGAATAGAGCCACATTGTGACCCATCTTAACATACTCGTTACAAAGAGCAAGGACAACCCTCTCCGTTCCCCCAACTGTTGGATAGAAAGTATCCGATACCAAAGCTATGTTCATACACAAATTATAATCGCAGATGAAGTTTTTTTGTAATGATTTAATATAAAATTTACAAATATTTATTAAAAATGATATAATATTAAATAAATGAGGAGAATATTCTATGGCAAGCACACATGACGAACTATCAAAAGCAATCGAGACTTATATGAATGAGTCTGCGCGTTTTGAGCAGGAAGGTATTAAAAAGGCAGCTACAGCTGCAAGAAATGCTCTTTCTGAAATTGCAAAGCTATGCAAGGTAAGAAGAGTGGAAATTCTTGAGAAAGTTAAATCTATGTAATTGTGACATAAGAGCATTTATAAAAGAGGCACAGGCAGTGCCTCTTTTTTTTAATACCGCCGTGCGTTCTTGGATGCAACATAACGCCTCTGATTAAATGTACCTTGAATCACGCTTGGGCTCACGTGATACACATGTGGATCACGTGAGGATTTCAGCGCCGTTTGGCGTAATCGCAATGGTGTGTTCCCAGTGTGCAGCGATGCTGTTGTCGTCGGTAACTACAGTCCAGTTGTTTGAAAGCGTATGAACACGCCATGTGCCAAGCGTGATCATTGGCTCTATCGCGAGTACCATGCCTTCCTTGATATGAGGATTGTAAAGCGGATTGATGTAGTTCACGATTGATGGCTCCTCGTGCACCTCAAGCCCTACTCCGTGGCCACAGTAGTCCTTCACAACGCCAAAGCCATTATCCGTACAGCAGTGAGTGAATACAGCCTTCCCTACATCGTTAAGGCGCGCACCCTTCTTGTTAAGCGCATCTATTGCAAGGTAGAGCGACTCTTTCGTCACTTTGTTGAGCTTCTTCACCTTGTCGCTCACCTCTCCGATTTCATATCCGTGCGATGAGTCTGAGTAGAAGCCGTTTAGATTGATGCCACAATCGACTTTTACTAAGTCGCCGTGTTTTATTACTCGGTGGGGCGATGGAATGCCGTGAATCACTTCCTCGTTCACGCTGACGCATGCTGTGGCAGGGAACCCTTCGTAATGTAGGAATGCAGGCTTTCCGCCGTGCTTTGTGATAAACTCGTAGCAAAACACATCAACAGCCTTTGTTGTCATCCCCTCTTTGATGTATCCGTCGAGCTCCTCAAACATATTTGAGAGAAGCTTACACGACTTTCTAATGCCGTCTATCTCTTCCTTAGTCTTTATGTATATCATATTGTGCCTTTTGTTGACTTAGTTTTGATGTTCTCTTTCACAAATGAATCGAGAACACCGTTGATAAACCTAAAGTTGATCTCATTTGAATACGACGATGAAAGCTTCACAGCCTCATCTATCACTATGCTCGGATGCGTATCCTTATCGAATAAAAGCGTGGCTATGCTTAAACGTAAGATCGCAAGGTCCACAGGTGCAATCCTATCTAGTGAGCGCCCACGTGAGTATGCGAGTATCTTTGCGTTGATGTCCTCGAAGTTTTCAACTACGTAATTGACTATGAATGTTGCGTATGCAAGAAGTGTTGGGTCAAGCTCCTTCCTCTCGTCCTCTCTGAGGAATGTGAACAGCTCATCCTCTGATTTTACTGTTGAAAAAACAGAGGGAGTAACAGTCGCCTGCACTCCCATTGAATATAGTTCTTGTAAGGCTAACGAGCGTGCCTTATGACGTGATTTTATCATTTCTTTGTAAGGTTGTTAGTAATCCTTGCCTTTGATACAAGATCGTCCACAAGAGCGTTTGTGATTGTTACAAAGTGCTCCTGCTGCTTCTGGTTAACAAGGTTAGCGCGGATGTATTCTCTTACTGTTGTTGTTGACTCAGGTGATGTGTAATCGTCAAGTGTAAGGAAGTGCTGCTCCTGTGTGCTTATAGCCTTGATGATGTGATAGCCGAGTGGCGAGTGTACAACAGACTTATAGACATCACCAGCCTTAAGGCTCATTGCAGCGTTGATGAATTCATCGCCCATCATGTCTGCATATGACCAGCCAACCCAACCGATATTGCCACCGTTTGCTCTTGAATTTGCCGCATCCTGATCGCTGTAGTCCTGAACAGCCTTTTCGAATGTAATCTTGTTCTTAAGGATGTTGTTTAGAACGTCGTTGAGCTTTTTCTGATTGTCCTGATTTGCCTTAGCGTTGTTTTCAACCTCTGCCTTAAACACGTGTGCGATGCGTACAGCATCTGGTGTTACAAACTGCTGTTTATTCCTCTTATAGAATGCCTCAACTTCGTCGTTTGTAGCTGTGAATGTCTTTGACATCTCCTCAGGCTTTTTCTTTCTTAGGTACTCACCAAGGATAGCCTGACTTCTGATTGACTCTTTAAGCTGATCAAGCGTCATTCCATACTGGCGCTGTACTAGAGTTTCAAGCTGTGAATCTGTAACCATAGTACCAGCCTGCCTCTCAAGCGCTGCCTTTGCCTCAGCAATCTGAGCATTAACCTGCTCGTCGCTTACTGTGATGCCTTCCTGAGCGGCATTCATGAGGAATACTTTATCGTTGATCATGATCTCAAGAATCTCTTCCTCTGATGCTGATGAACCTGTCGCTCTGTACTGCTGTACTCTCTCATCAAGCGTTGCTCTTGTGATTGTCTCTGTCTTATTGCCAACCCTCACTGATGCAACCACATCACGCGATGATGATAGTGATGTTGGAGCTGCAAATACAGCTGGTGTTATAAGCAATGCAACTAATGCTGTTAATACTCTTTTTTTCATTTATTTACTTCCTTAATTTAGTTTGCCTCTGAGGCGCTCTCTTGATTTGTGGCGCCTGTGTTTTCAGCGCTATCTGTATCTACCTCTGATGTTCCTGATGAAGATGTGTTTGAATACCATGGAGCTGCTTCCTCTACTGTCCCTTCTGTTGCTGTGAGGAGTGAATCGTTTGAGCCTGATTTATTCACAATTGCAATTGTAAGTGCAAGCACCAAAAACAATGCTGCAAGAAATGCTGTGATTTTGATTATAACCTTTGAAGTGGACGCACCAAATAGACTTCCTCCGTTTC
Organism: uncultured Spirochaetaceae bacterium; assembly: GCA_945910645.1. Lineage (GTDB taxonomy): Bacteria > Spirochaetota > Spirochaetia > Sphaerochaetales > Sphaerochaetaceae > UBA9848. The sequence goes on from CAMDZB010000012.1 coordinate 35,883, forward strand.
CACCAAATATTCCGCCTATACCTGAATCCTCATCCCCTTGTAGTGCAACTATTATTGTAAGAAAAACTGCTATGATTCCAAAAATTATAAGCAAGATTAAGCTAACTGTGTTCATCGTGATGAAACTCTCCTAATATAATATATAAAGAGTATTCAATTTAGGGGGTATTGTCAACCTTATACGGGCGCTCGCTCTTGAGCAAAACCATCCCTTGACGCTATTAATTGTTGATTGTCTTATCAACTTTAAGTTCAGGGATGGCTGACCACTGAAGTAAAATCGTGTACTTTGGTTTCCATACCCAGTTGTTCTGTTCAAGTACGATTTCAGTTGTATACGTGAATGAGAGCACCCAGTCTCCCATGTCGTGAGCAACGCCAATATCAAGTGCGCTTAGTACGAAGTTTGTATTCCTGAGGTCGTTTGGATTGAAGATGTTCAAACTGCGCATCAGGTCTCTAAGCAGGTCTTGGAAGCTGAACTTTCCTGTTCCAGAGCCGTTTCCGAAGTACTTGTATATGTTCTTGTTTGACCCCTTTAGCGCCATTGATGCTGAGAGGAACTCCTTGATGTCGAGCTTGAACGTGAAGGCGTAATCAAGCGTGTTCTGGAACGGGTCTGTAAAGCTAATGTTCATCGAGGTTGCAAAGTTAAAGGCAAGTCTAATTCGCCCTCTCCAGAAGCTCAAATTGATGTCTCCTGTGCTCAAGGTGAGCTTAGTTGTGGTAAGTTCAATGTTGTCGGAAGGCCCTGTGAGCCCCATAACTAGTGAAGCATACGAGCCCACGGATGCGTTGAAGTTAATTGCAGAGAAGTAGTTGTCAAGTCCTGATGTTGAAATACCCTGGTAGTTGAGGTTATGC
>CAMDZB010000013.1 GCA_945910645.1 uncultured Spirochaetaceae bacterium
ATACCCATTCTGCTACAGAACAGGATGCCCAATCATCTACAGAGCTATGAAGTGTTGGTTTGTGGATGTTCCAAAGATCCGTAAGACCCTTCTTGATAGCAATGAAAAGGTAAACTGGATTCCATCACACCTCAAGCATGGACGATTTGGAAAGTGGCTTGAAGGCGCACGTGAATGGGCAATTTCGAGAAACAGATTCTGGGGAAATCCAATCCCTGTATGGAAGTCAGAAAGCGGAAAGTACATCGAAGTTATAGGATCAATCGAGGAGCTTGAAAAGAAGTGTGGCAAGAAGGTTAAAGACATTCATAAGCATTTTGTTGACGACCTTACATGGAAGGCACCAGATGGCACTCTAATGAAGAGGATTCCTGACGTTCTCGACTGCTGGTTTGAATCAGGAAGTATGCCATACGCTCAGGTACACTACCCGTTTGAAAACAAAGAACGCTTTGAGAGAAACTTTCCTGCAAACTTCATCTGTGAAGGGCTTGATCAGACCAGAGGATGGTTCTACTCACTTGCTGTGATTGCTTCAGCGCTATTTGAAGAGCCTGCTTTCCTCAACTGCGTTACAAATGGAATCGTGCTCAACCAGGATGGAAAGAAGATGTCTAAGAGCCTTAGAAACTTCACACCACCAATGGAAGTAATCGACAAGTACGGCGCCGATGCACTACGCTTCTCGCTTATGAATAGCGCATGCGTGAGGGCAGAAGACCTTAAGTTCTCTGAAGATTACGTTAAGGAGACAATCAAGTCGTTCCTCATTCCAATTAGAAACGCATATTCATTCTTTGTACTCTATGCAAATATCGACTCATGGGGAGATGATAGGGATGACAACGAGATTCCATCAAAACTCACATCAGAGCTCGATATCTGGCTTGTATCAATCACAGAAAAGCTTATTAAGGACGTAACTGAAAGCCTTGATGAATATCATCTTGATGATGCTGCATCGCATCTTGCAAGATTTATAGATAAGCTCAATAACTGGTACATCAGACGTTCAAGACGACGCTTCTGGAAGAGTGAAAACGATAAGGATAAGATCGACGCATATAAGACGCTATACTGGACGCTTATGACATTTGCAAAGCTTGCCTGTCCGTTTGTTCCATTTATCACAGAGGAGATCTATCAGAATCTTAAACCACAGAATGGTAAGGAGAGTATCCATCTTTGCTCATTCCCAGTGTATGATGAGTCAAAGCGCTCGTATGACATCGAGAAGGAGATGGAGGCTGCAGAAAAGGTTGTTATTCTTGCTCGTCGTATCCGCTCTGCAAAGAACGTTAAGAATAGACAGCCACTTGAGGAGGCATTTGTGGTTTCACGTAACAGTGCAACGCTTAGCACCCTCAAAAAGATGGAGGCTATCATCAGAGAGGAGCTTAACGTGCACACTGTTCATTTCTCATCTGAGGAGGGCGATCTTGTAACGTACTCTGCAAAGGCTAACTTTAAAACGCTTGGAAAGAGGCTTGGCGCTAATATGAAGGCAGTGGCTACGGAGATTGAAAAGCTTTCAACTAAGGATATCAGCTCAATTCTTGATGGAAAGGCTCATAACATTAAGTTCAACGGTGGCGATATCTATGTCACAAAGGATGACCTTGTTGTACAAAAGCACGAGAAGGAGAACGTGATTCTACTCTCTGATGAGGAAATCTCACTTGCACTTAATGTGACTATCACAGAGGCTCTTAAGAAGGAAGGCTGGATTAGAGACCTTGTAAGGGAGATTCAAAACACACGTAAGGAGAGCGGGTTTGATGTTCAGGATCATATCAGACTCACCCTTTCAGAGTCAGAGATCTCCGATGCAATCAAGGATGATGAGAAGAAGTACATATCCAAAGAGACACTTTCCGACTCAATTGAAGTAAAAGACTTCGCCGACGGTAAAGAAGTGGATATTGATGACATCAAAGTGCGTATAAAAGTTGAAAAAAACTAAGAGGGCAATACTATTAATTTCTCTCTTACTTATTATTTCATGTTCATCACTCTCGCCATTTAGGGGTAAGGGTTACTCAACCTTTGCATCCGCATTCGGAGAGAGAGGTGAACTTGTAGTGTTAATTGATACAGAGAAGTTTGATATTACATCGTATGTTAACAGCCCTGAGCTTCGAGAACGCTCTGAGTACCTTACGCTTGTGCGGGAGCCTAATGGTTCGGTTATCGGTGCACTTGAGGGGGCATACCCTGCGGATGTAATACGATATGCCACGGGAAAGAACAGAAACGTCTTTGGTCAATATAGCGTGATGCAGCCTGATAGCGGTATATTTCTGTTCACAGATGCATCCCTTGATGATGCGTATGAGCGTTCATTTAAAAACCGAAAATTAGTCACAACGGAGAGTGAACTTAAAGAGCGCTTCCGCAATGCTCTCTCAATCTACGGTTATGACGTTAGAGGGCTCATTGGGGATGAACTTAACGATATTGTTTTTAATAAGATTGATATTAATATTAACAAAAACGATACGAGTGTTAATAATGATACTGGATTTGTGCTATCAGGCACTGTTACAATCGACGATGAGGGGGCTTTCAAACGCTTTCTAACGTACTTTAAAACCTGGTATATTGGTGATGTCAGGCGTTCGGGCGGGAATGTTGATCTTAATCGTATCAATGAGTCGATTAAGGTTGGGGAGGATCATCAAAATACTCTTATTTTCACTAACCTTCCTTGTTACTCGTTTGATCTCGGGCGCCTAACTTTGTCAGACTGCACCCGCCCAACTTGGCCTACCACAAAGGTATGTCCTTCGTTTGGGGCGGGTTTGCTTTCGCGTTAGTCATCCCGAATCTCAAACTCGTTACTCATTTAACCTGCGGGCAAATTCGTTGTCTCTCTCCACCTCAATGCTCACTCACATACATAAAGTATGCTCGCTTCGCAATTGGGTGGGTTCGCCTTCGACCTTGCGCTCACATCTTAAACTCGTTAGGATTATTGACTAAATTTGCGGGCAAATTCGTTGTCTTAGAACCCTAAGCCTTGCTCGTTTACAGCAAGTAAAGTTGCACCTTCATACGGGTTCCATCTTGCCGTTATGCGAGGCTTGAGGCTCAGGATGAGGAGTACTTAAAAACAAATTTTTAAATTTGCTTGAAATCACTGTGTCCATATAAGAAATTATTCTATTAGCGACTCTGGGATGTAATAGCCTCTTAGTACCATTAAACAAAACATCTTTGATGTACTTGTTCAAGAGAAAATTTCGTGGACACTGATTTCACCAGCAAATCCATACGGGTTCTATCTTGCCGTTATACGAGGCTTGAGGCTCAGGATGAGGAGTAGTAAAAACAAATTTTAAATTTGCTTGAAATCACTGTGTCCATATAAGAAATTATTCTATTAGTGACTCTGGGATGTAATAGCCTCTTAGTACCATTAAACAAAACATCTTTGATGTGCTTGTTCAAGAGAAAATTTCGTGGACACTGATTTCACCAGCAAATCCATATTGCGCGCGCGAGGTCGAAGTCACAGATTCATACGGGTTCCATCTGGCACTTGTGCGAGGCTTAGATTGGGATGAGGAGTAGTTAAAAATAATTTTTTAAATTTGCTTGAAATCACTGTGTCCATATAAGAAATTATTCTATTAGCGACTCTGGGATGTAATAGCCTCTTAGTACCATTAAACAAAACATCTTTGATGTGTTTGTTCAAGAGAAAATTTCGTGGACACTGATTTCACCAGCAAATCCATATTGCGTGTGCGAGGTCGAAGTTACACCTTTCTACGGGTTTTTGTACTTAATGCGAGGCTTAGATTGGGATGAGATACTAGGAAGCCAGGCGAGGCAAGTGCAGGACATAACGTATTAGATAGCACTGCGAGTTTGATATTCGGGATGCATAACGAGGAAGCAAACCCGCCCCAAACGAAGGACATACCTTTGTGGTAGGCCAAGTTGGGCGGGTGCAGTTGACAAAGTTAGGCGCCCGAGATCAAACGAGCGAAAAAAAAAGCGGCGAAACAACTCGCCGCTTTTTTTGTTTATCTATCCTCACGGAAATAATTAACGCCAAGCGATGCCGGCGGCTGCTTATCCTTAATGTTCCTGGTGCTCGTAATAACAAGCACAATAACAGTAACAACGTAAGGAAGAATCTTATATAGTTCCTGAGGGAAGAATGGAACTATAATTCTCAGGTACATGATCATGAGTGCACCAAAGAGCACTGAGCTCCATGTGGCCTGAATTGGATGCCATGAGCAGAAGATAACAAGTGCAACTGCAAGCCAACCGGTACCGGCAAGTGATGCTTCAATCCACACACAGCCTGCTGTAGTCATCGTGTATACCATACCGCCGATTGCTGAAACTCCGCCACCGATGATGGTAGCAAGATACTTGTATAGAGTGATGTTGATACCAGCCGCATCTGCTGTAACTGGAGACTCACCAACAGCTCTTAAATACAAGCCTTTCTTAGTCTTTGTAAGGAACAAAAAGACTGCTATTGCAAGTAGAATTGAAAGGTAGAAGAAGATAGACTGATCAAATAGCACTCTACCAATAACTGGAATTCTCTTTAAGAAGTCTGGCATAAACTTGTTGTCAAATGCTGCCTTAAGGTCGTTAGAAACAGTAACATAACCACCAACCTTGTGTCTTCTTAGCTCTCCGACGAACTTAGCAACGCCTGTTCCAAACGTTGTCATTGCAAGACCTGTAACATTCTGGTTTGCCCTCAGAGTTACAGTGATGAACGAGAAGAGTAGGCCTGCAAATGCTCCAATTGCGAATGCAGAGAGGATAGCAAACACTATTGCAAGGAATGGGCTTGCATTACCTTCGCCAACAGACATCTCATACATGTTAGGAGCAATAAGACCAAAGATTCCGCCCATGTACATTATACCTTCAACACCAAGGTTCATGTTACCAGATTTCTCTGTGATGATCTCACCAAGGGTTCCAAGCATAAGAGCAGTACCATATGCTCCTGCTGCTGCAAATAGGTATACAAGAGAAGGGAAGATTAGCCCGAGTATAAAGCATACCACGATTATGGCAATTGGAAGAATGATCTTCTTATAGGATACTTTAGAATTTAACTTTTTCATTATTTTGCCTCCTTCTTTGCGCTTTTATGGATCCATTGAAACGAGAAGAAGTACTTAATGTTTGTTCCCATTTGCTTAAAGTTGATGCTCATCCTGTAGTTGATGAAGAACTCACAGCCAAGCATACAGAAGAGGAGTACGCCTGAGATGATCTCAGCAACTGATGATGGAACGTTAAGACGTGTCTGAAGCGTTCCTGAACCCTTACCGATGATAGCAAGGATTGAAGCGATAAGGATCATAGCAAAGCAGTTAAGCTGTGAAAGCCATGCAACTGTGATTGATGTAAATCCAACGCCACCTGCAACGTCGCTGTTAAGAGTGCCGTTTGCACCTGATACCAACATCCAGCCTACGCATCCTGCAATACCACCTGAGATAAGCATTGTACGCATCATGATCCAGCCAACGTTCATACCTGCATAGCGTGCGGTATTCAGAGAGTCACCGATAACGGCAACCTCATATCCCTGCTTTGTAAAATTCATGTAGATGTGAACAAGCACAACCATTATAAGAACGATCACCCAGCCGATGTAGATGCCGAATAGGTTAGGAAGACGTGCATTCTTTGCAAACATTGGAATAATCTGAGTTCCAGGTCTGCCTTCCCATGGACCACCCTGAAGGTATCTTACAATACCAATTGCAATGTAGTTCATCATGAGGGTAAAGAGTGTTTCGTTTGTGTTAAACTTTGCCTTGAAGAAGCCTGGGATGAATCCCCAGATTGCTCCTCCAATCACGCCTGCTATCAACATTAATAATATTAGAATAGGGCGAGGAATAGCAGTTCCACTCCAAATTGCGATTGCAGATGCAAAGATTGCACCCATCGTGATCTGACCCTCAGCACCGATGTTCCAGAACTTCATCTTAAAACATGGAGCGATAGCCAGTGCACACCCCAGAAGTGGAATTGCTCTCTTTACAGTCTGCTGAATGTAAAGCTTTTTAGAAAGGGATCCGCTTATGATGATTCCGTATGATGTGAATGGATTTGCGCCTGCCATTAGAAGTGGAATCATGCCGATTATGAATGCAAAGATTATCGATCCAACTCTAATTGCCCAAATAAGCTTTGGGTCCATCGATTCCCGCTTTGCAAGTTTTATAATAGGAACCTTTACATTATCTGCCATTTTTGCCTCCTACAGTAGTCATCATAAATCCAATTTCTTCTTTAGTTATTCTTCTTGCATCAACAACGCCACTGACTTTACCACCGCAGAGTACAAGGATTCTGTCGCATAGTTCAAGAAGGACGTCAAGCTCCTCACCAACGTACATAACGGCAGCTCCGTTCATCTTCTGTTCTGTAAGCAAATTATAAATAGCATATGATGTGTTGATATCAAGACCTCTAACTGCGTATGCCGTTAAAAGCACTGGAGGGGAGGCTGCGATTTCACGTCCAACTAGCACTTTCTGAATATTACCGCCAGACATTCGTCTTACAGGAAATGCTGTGGATGGAGTTACAACGTCAAGTTCCTTCCATACGTTCTTTGCAAGCTCTTCAGGCGACTTTCTATTAACAAATATGCTCTTACCCTTCTTCCATGAGCGGAGCATCATGTTGTTAGTCATACCCATCGAGCCGACAAGTCCCATACCAAGACGATCTTCAGGAACAAAGCCCATTCCAACGCCAATTTCTCTAATCTGGCGAGGTGTCTTTCCGACAAGCTCTTTCTCCGTTCCTGCATCATCTATGAACTTAATGCTGCCTTCTTTAATAGGGTAGAGGCCTGTGATAGCCTCAAGGAGCTCTTTCTGACCCGATCCTGCAACACCTGCAACACCGAGAATTTCACCAGTCTTCATATCAAATGATACGCCATCGAGCTTCTTAACGCCCTCGTTGTCAAATACTGTGACGTTCTCAAGTCTGAGCCTTTCTTTCTTGTTCTCGCAGAGAGGCCTGTCGATGTTGAGCGTAACTGCGTGTCCTACCATCATGTCAGTAAGGGACTGAGCTGTAGACTCCTTTGTATTGACAGTGCCGATGTATTTACCCTTTCTGAGGATTGCAACCTTATCGGATACATCAAGCACTTCTGCAAGCTTATGTGTGATGAGAATGATAGCTTTTCCATCGTCCTTCATGTTTCTAAGAACTGCAAATAGCTTATCAGTCTCTTGAGGAGTTAACACAGCTGTTGGTTCATCAAGAATCAATATCTCTGCTCCTCTATATAGGGTTTTAACGATTTCAATTGTCTGCTTTTGTGACACCGACATATCATAGATCTTCATCTTAGGATCAACGTCAAAGCCGTACTTGTCGCAAATTTCTTTAACCTTGTCGTTAACTTTAGCAAGATCGAGCTTTTCATCAAGACCCAAAACTATGTTCTGAGCCGCTGTAAACACGTCTACAAGATGATAGTGTTGGTGAATCATTCCGATGCCGTACGCAAAGGAATCCTTTGGTGAACGAATTGAAATAGGCACGCCGTCTTTCAAAATTACACCACTGTCCGGCTGATAGATACCCGAAAGCATGTTCATAAGGGTGGTTTTGCCAGATCCGTTCTCTCCAAGCAGACAGAGAATCTCACCTTTATTAATTTGTAGGTTGACTCCGTCGTTTGCAACAACTGACCCAAATGTCTTTCTTATATCCTTCAGTTCAATAGCACAATTGTTCTGCACTTTAATCTCCTTTCAAAATTTTTTGTGGAACTGTAGTATCAAAAAACCTTGTGTATTTTAAGAAAAATACTTCTTCTATTATACCATAAAATGCTTTTTTCATAAAATATTTTTACACTTTTGTATTGCACAAAAAGGGAATATTGTGTAATGTTTTTTTTGCGTAAAAATAATTGCCCCCTTGGAGGCATGAAGAAATATCGTAAAAAGTATTTTTTTAAAGGATGGGCGGTGAAAAGTGATTGACAATGCCACTTACCTTAAGCGTTCTGAAGAATACGAAAGCTCAGCACGCTCTTATTCACGCAAGTTCCCTATAGCAATTAAGAAGGCTAAGGGAGTAGTAATTGAAGATGTAGAGGGAAAAACGTATATCGACTTCCTCTGCGGGGCAGGAACTCTTGCTCTTGGACACAACGATGATGAGATCAATTCACTATTGATCGACTACATCAAAAGCGATGCTCCACTTCACACTCTAGACATGATTACACCTGCAAAAGATGAATTTGCAAGCACACTATTTTCATGTTTCCCAGAAGATTTTAGAAAGAACGCAAAGATTCAATTCTGCGCACCTGCTGGTACTGATGCAATAGATGCAGCAATTAAGCTCTGCCGTATCGCAACAGGACGCCGCATGGTGATCTCATTCTCAGGCGGATACCACGGAATGGGTCAGGGGCCACTCACGCTCATGGGAAACCTCCACGCAAAACAGCACATCAACGGACTCTCATCAGACGTTCAGTTCTTCCCATATCCTTATGCATACAGACCTGCATTTGGCGTAAAAGGGGATGAGGGCGTTGAGATATGCATAAACTTCTTTGAAAGGATGCTTAAGGATCCTGAAAGCGGAATCACGCTCCCTGCATGTGTAGTACTTGAGGCAATTCAGGGAGAGGGCGGTGTAATTCCTGCACCAAAGAAGTTCCTACAAGCTGTAAGAAGAGTGACAGAGGAGCTTGGAATTCCACTCATTCTTGATGAGGTTCAGGCAGGAATCGGAAGAAGCGGTGACTTCTTTGCATTTGAGGAATCAGGAATCACTCCAGACTGTATTGCTATCTCAAAGGCTGTAGGTGGATCACTTCCAATGGCAATTATGGCATACAACAAGAAGCTTGATAAGTGGGATGCAGGCACACACGCAGGAACATTCCGTGGAACAACTCTATCCATGGTTGCAGGAGAGCGCCTTATGAAGAGAGTAAACACAAAGCCATTCCTAAACGAAGTTAAAGAGAAGGGCGATGCCTTCAAGAAGCACTTTGAGGCCTTAAAGAGTGAATGCCCGATTATCGGCGATGTAAGAGGTCGCGGAATGATGCTTGGAATAGAAATTGTTGATCCAAAAAGCAAAGAAGATATATGTGGAGCAAAGGCCGCAAGCGGAGAGATTGCCTCAGAGCTTCAGCGCACATGTTTCAACAACGGCTTGATTATGGAGAAGGGCGGACGAAATGGAGCTGTGATGCGCTGCCTTACGGCGCTTTCAATCCCACGCGAACACCTTGATAAGGGAATAGACATCCTTACTGAGAGCATCAAAACAGTAAATAAAAAGTACTGCTAATTTTCAGAAAATACAAACTGATTTATTAAAATAACAGATGTGAGGTGTAAAAACCTCACATTTTTTTATAAATTTTTTACGATTTCCTAAAATTGCTATTGTAATAATGTATGAACATATGATAATATGCTCATATGAACAATAAAAGAATTGACGATGAGGAACTTGTTGCACTTCTTGCTGACTTCTTTAAAAACTTCGGTGATACAAGCCGTTTACGAATACTAAACGAGCTAATCAAGGGAGAAGCTAGCGTCAACACAATTGCAGAAGAGCTGAATATGAGCCAATCTGCTGTGTCACACCAGCTTAAGACCCTAAAGTCATCAAAGCTTGTTAAGAGGCGTCAGGATGGCAAAAACGTATTCTATTCCCTTGATGATGAACACGTAAAGGGAATTATCGACTATGCGCTACTACATATAATGGAGGAGGTATAAATTATGAGTGATCACGAACATCACGAACACGAACATCACGAACACGAACACGAGCATGAGGATGAGGAGCTATCCTTAAAATCATGGTTGATTTCATTAGGATTGTTTTTAGTTATATCTATTGTTGATCATGTATTTGACATTGAGGCACTGTTGAGAGTAGGTCTTCCTGCAACTATAAGCCGTATAATCTATGTAGGCCTCTGGTTCTGCCTATACGTATTTATATCATACGATGTATTAAAAGGCTCGATTATGGGCATAATTCACCGTGATCCGTTTGATGAGCTACTCCTTATGAGTATTGCATCCCTTGGTGCATTCTGTATCGGCGATTTCAGCGAGGCAATATCTGTAATTCTATTCTACAACCTTGGCGAGTACTTCTGTTCACTTGGCGAGGAGAAGAGCAAAAAGAACCTTAAGAGCCTACTTGCGCTTCAGCCTGAGAATGCAAACCTTGTAGGCGAGGATGGAAAGCCTTCAGTTGTAAGCGCATCATCCCTTAAAAAAAGCGATGTAATATTGATTATGGCCGGAGAAAGAGTGCCTGCAGATGCCACAGTAATAGAGGGTCAGACCTTCCTTGATACATCATCTTTAACAGGCGAAAGTAAGCCTATGAAGGTTGAAAAGGGGTCAAAACTGCTTTCAGGAAGCATGAACATATCAGGTGCTGTAAAGGCCGTTGTGGAACTGCCATCATCAGAGAGTACAGCGGCAAGAATTATGAACCTTGTGAGTGATGCGTCAAAGACAGGATCACAAAGGGAGAAGTTCATCACTCGTTTTGGACGTATTTACACGCCAGCTGTAGTCTGTGCATCTCTAGTGTTATTTATAGGAATGGGTGCAATCACAGGACTTTGGAGCATATGGTTTACACGTGCCCTTAACTTCTTAGTAATATCCTGTCCATGTGCGCTTGTGATCTCAGTTCCACTGACATACTTTATGAGTATGGGTTCTGCGTCAAAGAAGGGCGTACTCATCAAGGGTGCTATCCACATTGAGGATCTTGAGAAGGTTAAGACGATGTGTTTTGACAAAACTGGTACGCTTACAAAGGAGACTCTAAACGTCATCCGCTTTATCCCTGAGGAGAAAGAAACGGAGCTTCTAACGCTTGCACTAAAAGGCGAGGCTAAATCAAAGCATCCAGTCGCCCTAAGCATCCAGAGAGCCTGTACAGAGCGTGGAATTGAAAACATGGCATCATACAACAACATTAAGGAGATTGCAGGTAAGGGCATTGTAGTTCACGATAATGATGATACAATCCTTCTTGGAAATACAAAGCTATTGAAGGACTTTGGCATTGATGAGGAAGAAAAAGATGAGGTTAACACCATCGTAAACGTTGTGAAGAACGGCGTATTTCTTGGAAAGATCGTAATCGGCGATGAGGTCAAAGAAGAGGCGCCTTATGTAGTTAGCACCCTCAAGAGCATGGGAATTAAAACCGTTATGCTCACAGGGGACAGGGAAAAGTCTGCAAAGCATGTAGCAGACGAGCTTAACATCGACTCGTATAAGGCTGGCCTCCTTCCACTTGATAAGGTAAACGAGGTTGAAAGACTTAAGAAGGATAATCCTAAGGTTGGATTTATAGGAGACGGCATAAACGATGCTGCTGTGCTTTTAAAGTCGGATGTTGGTATCTCCATGGGTGGAATATCATCAGATGTGGCAATCGAAAGCTCATCAATCGTGCTTGTAAACCCATCGTTAAAGGGCTTAATTGTAGCCCTAAAGAGTGCAAAGAAGACAATGGCCATAGTTAAGGAGAACATTATATTCTCACTTGGCGTAAAACTATTGATTCTAATACTATCTGTATTCGGTATCGGCGGCATGTGGCTTGCAATCTTTGGAGACGTCGGGCTTGCAATCCTTGCGATTTTAAACGCTTTAAGAGCATAAAAAGGGCAAAATTTATTATAAAGAAGGGTGGGTAAACTACGTTTAGCTGCCCTTTTATTTTTACATTATAATCTTTTTATGATACAATAAAACCTATGGGACAGAGAGGAGAAGTGTTTTCAACACGTTGTAACACAGAGGAGCGTACATACTTTTTCAATGTACACGAGAACATCAGAAACGAGTATTCATTGAGTATTAACGAGAGTAAGCCATCGGAGAGCTCAGGGCGATTTTTGCGTCAGAGCGTTTTGGTTTACGAGGAGAACTTCGACGAATTTTTACAGCAGCTTCAAAAAGCAATAGATGTGATGAAGCTAAAAATCAAAGACAGAGATAAGAACAAATCTCAAAAGAAAGTAATTATTAAAAGAAAAAAGGAGGAGGACTAGTATGTCAACACCACACAACAATGCAGAAAAGGGTCAGATTGCAAAGACAGTATTAATGCCTGGTGATCCACTTAGGGCAAAGTTTATCGCAGAACATTTCCTAAAAGATGCAGAGTGCTTTAACACAGTAAGAGGGATGTTAGGCTTTACAGGAACCTACGAGGGCAAGAGAGTCTCTGTGATGGGCTCAGGAATGGGAATGCCATCAATCGGCATCTACTCATGGGAGCTCTTCTCGTTCTATGATGTTGAGAATATCATCAGAATCGGATCTGCAGGTGCATACACGGAGGATCTTAATCTATTTGACGTCTGCGTTGCAAAAAAAGCGTACTCAGAGAGTAGCTATGCAAAGGTTCAGCAGGGATACACAAGCGACACGATGCTCCCAAGTGAGAAGCTTAACAAGGTGATAGTCGAATCTGCAAATGAACTTGGAATAAAGATCCATGAGTGTATAGTTCACTCAAGCGACGTATTCTACTCAGCGCTTAAGGGCAAGGAATACGATGATTATCAGAAAAAGATTGAGGATTTACACCTTGATATTACCGAAATGGAAAGCTTTGCACTCTTTGCAAATGCAAAGGCGCTATCCAAAAACGCAGCTTGTATCCTCACAGTGTCTGATAATCTTAAAAAGCACACTCTAACAACTGCAGAAGAGAGGCAGAACTCATTTACGAATATGATGAAAGTAGCCCTCAATGCTGCAATAAAACTATAAGTTATATAACACGTGTTATATATTGGTAATTCAAAAGATTAACGCTGTGTATATAATTAGTGATGAAAACTTAAAGGTGCTTGAGAATAAGGCTCTTTCTGAGCTTGACATTAGGCGCCTTTTACATTCGCTTTCAACCGGGCAGGTTCTATACCGTCTCTATCCTCAATGCGGAAAGAAAAATGCTCGTTTTATCGCACTCTTTCACGATATTGCTCATCACTGGACGTCTTTTGAACTCAGAAGCTACATCAAAGATCATAACATTCACCTTGAGGATGGGGAGGAGGCGCGTGACATCCTACTTCATGCACCGATTGCTGCAGACTTGTTAAGACGAATGGTTCCCGACTGCCCAGATGAGTGGGTTAACGCAATCAGACGTCACACAATTCCACATAAGGATATGTCTGAACTATCATACGCGCTCTTTGTTGCAGACATAATTGAACCTACACGCCCGTTCATAAGGGATGAGGAGAGGGAGAAGGTCTACGCGATGAAGAGCAATGATGCGCGTATGCTTTACAGCATGAGGGAGCAGGGAAAGTACCTTAGAAGCCAGGGGTGTGATCACCTCAAATGCACAGAGGAACTTATGGACATTTTGAGTAAAAAGTGTCAAATTTAACCAATTTTTAATGATTTTATCCATTTTCACACAAAACTAATTGTTTAAAATTTCGAAATATCTCGATTTTGCTGTATAATGTATTTATATACTAAGTATGGGGGTGTGAATTATGGAAACAGCAATTGGCATAATTCTTCTTATCACATTTTTAGCATTCATTTATTATTGTGCTAAAGGTTACAACTTGATGCTTGGCCTCTTTATTATGGCTATCCTCTGGTCTATACTTGGCGCTATTGGTGGCACAGTCACATGGCAGACAGTTAACCAGACGATCTTCAACGACGGTCCTACCTCGTTTGGTCCTACCGCAATTTACATTATCTTCGGTAGCTGGTTCGGACGAATATTGATCGAAACTGGAATTGCAGGAACAATTATTAGAAAAGCAGTTGAGCTTGGTGGTGACAGACCTGCAATAACATGTATACTTCTTTGTATCGTAACAGCTTTGATCTTCACAACAGCATATGGAGCCGGCGCTGTAGTTGCAATCGGTGTTATTGTGTTCCCAATCATGCTTTCACTCGGTATTTCAAAACCTGTTGCATCAGCATCATTCTGTATGTCAGTAGGCTGTGGTTTGTACTTCAACCAGTCACTTCTTACACAGGCTGCAGGCTCAATCCCAATGCCAGGAACAGGAGAGATCTTCTTCAAGGGCGAAAACGCAGCAGCAGAGTGGAGCGCATGGTATAAGTTTGCATTCGTTGCATTCGCAATCCATCTTATCTCAATTATTATTATGGTACTTTTAAGCTCAATATCTAAGAAAAAGGGCAAGGTACACGCATGGAGCGCAGTAACTCCAGATACTGGTAAGAACGTCAACTTTGTTGCATGTATCACACCAATTATTCCGGTAACACTTGCAATCGCATTCAAGATTCAGCAGATTCCTGCAATCCTTCTTTCAGTCCTTTGGGCTCTAATTTGGACAGGCAACTTCAAGAGCTTTAACAAGATTGCGTCAATCATTCAGAAGACATTCCATGACGGTGTATCAGATGTAGGACTCGTTCTTGCATTCCTAGTGTTCCTACAGATGTTCATCAAGGCTGCAGGAAGCGTAAAGGGTCTTCTTACACCAATCGTTGCTCCAATCATCCCACAGAATACATTCCTACTATTCTTAATCTTTGGTATTCTTGGATTCCTCGCACTTTTCCGCGGTCCTCTTACAATATGGGGCGCAGGAGTTGCAACATTTGTAATCGTTGCAGAAGCAACGCAGCTTCCACTTACACTCCTATATCCATTGTTCTACATCCTTTGCTGTACAGTTACAACAAACGTATGTCCAACACAGTCATGGAACATGTGGGCAATCGGTTACACAGGAGTAAGCACAAAAGACTTTATGGTAAAGACATTGCCATATGCTCTTCCATGTGCATTAATACTTGAAATCATCGCTTCCTTCATGTTCAGGTAATCTGGGAATTGAGGTGAACTAATGGGAAGAAAAATCCGTGTAGGTATCGATGTTGGCGGAACGCATACCAAGGCTGTGGCTCTCGATAACGAGACACAGGAGATTGTCGGAGAGGCAATTGTAATGACATCCCACGATGATCCTGAACTTGGGGTTGCAAAGGGGGTTATCGAATGCTTCGAACAATGTCTTACCAAGAACAATATATCACCAGAAGACGTGGTTTTTATCGCACATAGTACAACTCAGGCAACAAACGCCCTTTTAGAGGGCGACGTTGCTAAGGTTGGTATACTTGGAATGTCAAAGGGTGGTTTTGAAGGCTTACTTGCAAAATCACAGACAAACATCGGCGATATCGACCTTGGAACTGGACGAAAGATTGAGACCTGTCATGCCTTTATCAAAAATAAGGAGATCAACGAGTCCAATCTTGATGCAAAAATCAATGAATTAACAACAAAAGGTGCAGAAGTAATAGCTGCAAGTCAGGCTTTCGGAGTTGATGCGGTTGATGCAGAGCTTCTTGTTAAGAAAGAGGCTGAAAAGAAGGGACTTATGGTCTCTGTTGCATCGGAGATTAGCAAGCTCTACGGCCTTACAAGACGTACGCGTACTGCTGCAATCAACGGAAGTATCCTTCCAAAGATGATGAACACAGCAAACTGTACAGAGATGGCAGTAAGGAAGGCAGGCATTGAAGTTCCACTCATGATCATGAGAGGAGACGGCGGTGTAATGGACATCAGTGAGATGAAAAAACGCCCTGTGCTTACTATGCTTTCAGGTCCAGCTGCTTCTGTTATGGGTGCACTTATGTACCTCAGAGCATCAAACGGTATCTACTTTGAGGTTGGTGGAACATCAACAAACATCGGCGTTATCAAGAACGGACGCCCTGCAGTCGAGTATTCAACAGTCGGTGGACACAAGACTTACGTAAACTCACTTGACGTTATAGTACTCGGTGTTGCAGGCGGATCCATGGTTAGAGCTAAGGATCATAAGCTTGTTGATGTGGGGCCACGCAGTGCTCATATCGGAGGACTTGGCTACTCTGTATACACAGATGAGAGCAAGATGGTAAATCCTCAGCTTGAGTTCTTCTCACCAAAGAAGGGCGATCCTGACGACTATGTCAGAGTAAAGCTCGAGAATGGGGAGAGAGTCACCATCACAAACAGCTGTGCGGCAAACATCCTAGGATATGTAAAGCCAGGTGAATACAGCTACGGAAACGTAGAGAGCGCTCGTAAAGCCATGAAGGTGCTTGCAGACTACATCGGCGTTAGCGTTGAGGAGTGTGCCCGTCAGATCCTTCATAAGGCATACGAGAAGATTCAGCCTGTTATAGATGGCTTTGCAGAGAAGTACAAGATTGAAAAGGATCAGATTTCACTTGTAGGATGCGGAGGAGGAGCAGGTGCGCTTCTTCCATATAGCGCAGAGCAGATGAAGATGAACTATTCAATCCCAGAACATGCCGAGGTTATCTCATCAATCGGCGTTGCCCTTGCAATGATCAGAGACGTAGTTGAGCGTGTTATTCCAAATCCAACAACAGAGGATATCTCTGCAATCAAGAAGGAAGCAAAGACGCTTGCTATCAAGAACGGTGCAGTTCCAGACAGCGTTGAGGTTCAGATCGAGATCGACTCTCAAACGTCCAAGGTTACAGCAATCGCAATGGGTTCAAATGAGGTACAGGCAACTGACCTTAAACTCAGATGCACAGAGGATGATGCAAAGAAGCTCGCAGCAGACTCAATGCGTACGGATGTTCTAAACGTTAACCTTGAGATGAAGAACGACATCTTTTACATCTTCAGCTTCAAAGACGGCGAGAAGAACCGTATGCGTCTTGTAGACCACAGAGGCTTTATCAAAGTACAGTGTGGGGATGCAAAGGCCAAGAGGTGTCTTGCAAAAGACTGGGAGAGTACTGTTGCCGCTCTTTGGGAAGAAACCCTTACATTCAAGGCTGAGATGGCTCGCAATCCTGACATCTTCCTATGTATCGGAGGTAAGGTTCTCGACTTTTCCAACACATTAGGACTCGAACAGCTTCAGATGATCATGAAGAGTGAGTTCATGGATGCGGATGGGGATGAAGAGATCATGCTTATTGGAGCAAAGACAACGTAATGACTTTTAAGGATTATCAAGAGGGGCTGCTTGAGCTTGATGAATCTGTCTGGGAGAGATATGCCTTTGAGAGTGAACCTCTTAAAGGCAAGATCTCCTTTGATAAATACAAGGGATTGTATCAAAAGGCTCTTTTATGTGGAAAAGAGATCTCTGATGAATTTAAGTCTAAGGGAATAACCACACCAAAGGAGCTTTCGAGTCATTTGGGCGCAAAGGTTAAGGATCTTCCGCTTGAGGGGAACTACGACAAAAACGCCTTTGCACTCTTTATTGAACCTGATACAATAGAAATCTTTAAGGACAACGCGGATGAGTGTAGCAATCTTATTCAGAAGTCTGATGAGGATAAGCTTAAGAGCGTGAGCATCTACAATGTGCTTCTTACCCACGAGCTTTTTCACCTTCGAACAGCGCGTGATAAAGATCTGTTTATCAATCAAAAGCATATTGTGTTATTTAAGCTCTTCAAGTGGGAGAACAAGGCACGACTTCAAGGCCTTGAGGAGAGCGCTGCTATGGCCTTTACACGCGCCTTCTTGAACCTTGAATATAATCCAATGCTCTTAGGCGTACTCATGCTCTATCCACGTGCAGAAAAGCAGGCAAGTAAACTTTATAATTCTATTCAATTAATTAAAAATATGGTTTAATGAGGTTAGATAAATGAAACACGATATTTCAAAAATTAAAAAAGATTTGTACAGCGCTGTAATTAGCGACGTACTCGACATAATGGGATACCATAACCAGGCGTTTGATAGTGGGCTTCATCCGCTATTTGACGACACTGTTATTGCAGGAAAGGCATTTACATCCATTGGAACTGAGGTGTACTCAGCCCCTGAGCATCCACTTATCGCTCAGTGTAAGGTTGTGGATCAGCTTAAGGAAGGAGAGGTATTCCTTCTTCAAACACGCGGAAATTACAACTGTGCACTCTTTGGTGAACTCTTTGCAACAAACGTTACAAGAAGGGGAACAGCTGGGGTTATCCTTGATGGGGATGCTCGCGACATCAAAGAGCTACAGAAGATGCATTTTCCAATATTTTTTAGAGAGAGAAACCCTCGAACATCAAAGGGACGATGCGAGATCAATGAGTGTCAGATTCCAATCAAGATGAGAGGTGTTACCATAAATCCAGGCGACTTTATCTTTGCCGATGCTGACGGTGTTGTAGTGATACCAGAGAAGCTCACAGATGAAGTGCTCGATGAAGCATACAAGGTCGTTGAGAAGGAAAACGACAGCAGAGAGAAAATCAAGAATGGCGCAACCATGGAAGAGATTTACTCAAACGGTGGCGCATTATAAGGAGGACACATGACTCAAAAAGAAAGGATACATAAGGCATTTGTAAGCTCATGTATAGTGCCTGTAGTGGTGCTTGATGACGCAAAAGATGCTGTTAAGACTGCAGAAGCTCTACTTAAGGGCGGTATCGGTGTTATGGAGATCACATTCAGAACAGATGCCGCAGAAGAGTCAATCAAAAAGGTCGCGACAGAATGCAAGGATATGATCGTAGGTGCCGGAACTGTAATCACACTAGACATGTGTAAGAGAGCTGTGAACGCTGGTGCAAAGTTCATCGTATCACCAGGCTTTGATGATGAGGTTGTAGCATGGTGTGTAGAGAATGACATTCCAGTAACTCCAGGATGCGTAACACCTACTGAGATTATGAGAGCAATGAAGTACGGCCTTAACGTGGTTAAGTTCTTCCCTGCAAATGTATACGGAGGAGTTAAGGCATTAAAGAGCCTCTCAGGTCCATTTGGAAAGATGAAGTTCATTCCAACAGGCGGAATCAACGATGATAACTCAGGTGAGGCTGCGCGAAGTCCATTTATTGAGGCTGTAGGCGGAAGCTGGGTATGTCCAAAAGACGACATTAAAAACGGCAATTTTGAACACATCACAGAGCTCTCAGTGAAGGCAAAGAAGGCTTATCTTGGATACGAGCTTGCACATGTTGGAATCAACGCATTGAATCCTTGTGACTCAATGGATGTAACAAAGGCATTTGCAAAGGCATTCTCACTCGAGATTAAAGAGGGTAACAGCTCCAACTTTGCATCAACATGCGTTGAAATCATGAAGAATCCATACCTAGGCAAGAACGGACACATCGCAATTTCCACAAACAACGTTGAAAGCGCAATGGCAGATCTTGAAGCTAAGGGCTTTGAGTTCGACATGAACACGGTAAAGACAAAGGGCGATAGGATCACAGTTGTCTACCTCAAGGGCGACATCGGTGGATTTGCCGTTCACCTTGTACAAAAATAAGGAGAAATAACGTGAAATATTTAACATTTGGCGAAATAATGCTACGTCTAAGATCCGTAGGTCACGAGAGACTCTTCCAGAGCAATTTAATGGAAGCTACATTCGGGGGTGGCGAGGCCAACGTTGCAGTATCGCTTGCAAACTATGGCGAAAACGTGTCTTACTTTACAGTTCTTCCTGATAACCCAATTGGAGATGAATGTATTAAGGAGCTGAGAAAATTCGGCGTTGATACATCCTTAATCCAGCGCGGTAAGGGACGAATGGGAATCTACTTTCTTGAGAATGGTGCAAACCAGCTTCCAAGCAAGGTGACATACGACAGAGAGTACTCATCAATCGCACTATCAAAGCCGGGCGATGTAAACTGGGATGAGGTATTCAAGGGCGTTGAGTGGTTCCACATCACAGGAATTACACCAGCAATCTCAGAAAGCGCAATGGAGCTATCACTCGAGAGTGTAAAGAAAGCAAAAGAAAAGGGCATCACAGTATCATGCGATCTTAACTACAGAAAGAATCTCTGGAAGTATGGAAAGAAGGCATCTGAGGTGATGAGAGAGCTTGCAAAGTACGTGGATGTTGCTATTGCAAACGAGGAAGACGTACAGAAATCCCTTGATATCACAGTTGATGTCAAGGTTGAAGAGGGTAAGCTTGATAAGTCTAAGTACAAGGAACTCGGCGATAAGGTGCTCCGAGAATATCCAAACATGAAGATGATTGCAATTACATTAAGGGAGAGCCACAGCGCAGATCACAACGGCTGGAGCGCATGTCTTAACGACGGCAAGAACTTCTATCTCTCAAGACAGTATGAGATTAAGGACATTATCGATAGAGTCGGCGGCGGCGACAGCTTTGCAGGCGGACTCATCTACGGTCTTAACAACTACAAGGAGAAAAAGGACGCACTTGAATTTGCAGTTGCAGCATCATGCTTAAAGCACTCGATTATTGGCGACTTTAACAGAGTAAGCGTAAGCGATGTAAAGAAGCTTCTTGAAGGTGACGGATCTGGAAGAGTTCAGAGGTAATGATGGCATCATTTGATAGAGTTTTAGAGATTTTTTATGATTTATGCTCTATCCCTCATCCATCAGGTCACACCGAGGGCATTAGGGAGTACCTTCACGCTTTTGCAAAGAAAAATGACCTTTATTGCCATGAGGATAAGGGTCATAACATCTTAATAAAAAAGGAGGGTACTCTTAAGTCTAAACCTGTTATCCTTCAGGCTCATATTGACATGGTTGGAGTCAGCGATGATCCGTCTATCGACATGGCAAAGCACAAGATTGAAACCTACATTGATGGTGACTATCTTAAGGCTAAGGGGACAACGCTTGGGGGTGATGACGGAATAGGAGTTGCCTACATACTTGCACTTCTTGAGGATAAGGATTTAATCTCTCCACCAATTGAGGGGCTATTCACAGTCGATGAGGAGACCGGCATGGATGGGGCTGTGAACCTTGAGATGGACTATCTTGAAGGTGAGAGGCTTATTAACATCGACTCTGAGGATGAAGGGGAGTTACTCTCATCATCAGCAGGAGGGGCTCACCTTACAATCTACCCTGAAGTAACGCGAAAAAAGATGAGTGGCACCCTTTGTAAAATCGAGGTATCAGGGCTATACGGCGGTCACTCTGGGCAAGAGATTAAAAGGCGTGGTCTTAGCGCAATAAAGGTGCTTTTTGATAATCTTCATCGCCTTGAGGAGATGAATCTTGTTGGACTGGTATCCATAAAGGGAGGAGAGGCGCTCAACATCATTCCAAAGTGCGCTGTGATGGAAGTTGTCACACCAGACTCCAAAAAGCTTATTGATGAGATCAAGAAGGCGGAGAGAGAGCTTAAAAACACTTATGCATCAACAGATCCTAACCTTAAGCTTGAGTGCTCAGTTGTCAAGGAGAATGGTGAATTTGATAGCGCCACGGCGCGTTCGTTAAAGACTGCGCTTGCATCTGTTCATAAGATCCCATGCGGTGTGATTAAAACATCACCTCAAGATGATACCTTTGTTGTTCTATCTGCAAATTACGGCAAAGTAAGTCTTTCATCCCTTGATACTACACTTACACTTCAGGTATCATTTAGAGGAAACGACGATGATGAGAAGGCTGAAATTCTTGAGAATGTTGAGACAGCACTGAAGAAATTCAAGACGTTAAAGTATGTAATTGATGCAATCTACCCTGGGTGGAAGTATCAGAAATCAGAGCTTCGCGAAATAATGAAAGGCGTCTATAAGGACATGTACGGCAAAGAGATGAAGGAGATGGCAATTCATGCAGGACTCGAATGTGGCTACTTTATCGAAAAACGTCCGAGCATTGATGCAACTTCAATTGGCCCAAATGTATATGATGTCCACACGACAGCCGAGCGTCTTTCGCTCTCATCGTCAAAAAGAGTGTTTGAGTACATAATAAAGGTCTTAGAAAAGTTATAAGATGGCGAAAAGAGAAATTGACATGCTTAATGGGTCTATGTGGAGGAGTATATTCCTATTCAGCATTCCGTTGATGTTCTCTAACGTCCTACAGGTGCTGTTTAACATGTCTGATGTGATGGTGGTTGGACGTTTTGCAGGTCCAATAGCCCTAGGATGTGTGGGCAGCACAACAACTATTGTTCAGCTATTTATGGGTGTCATGTTCGGACTCGCAACCGGTATCAACGCCATTGTTGCCTTCCACATCGGTGCCCGTGAAGGCGACATGGTACGCCGTGCAGTACATTCTGCAATCATCATTTCATTGATATTCGGCGTGAGCATCTCCGTAATCGGACTCTCGCTTTCACGCTCATTCCTTAGCGCTCTTAATACAAAAGATGAGCTTATCCACGGCGCTACGCTCTACCTCTCTGTGTACCTTCTTGGAGCACCGGCACTCTCACTCTACAACTACGGCAATGCAATCCTCAGCGCTGTAGGGGATACAAAACGCCCGCTTGTTTATCTTTCGATATCAGGAGTGGTGAATATACTATTGAACCTCTTGTTCGTGATTGTATTTGAGCTTTCCGTGCTAGGAGTTGCACTTGCAAGCGTAATTTCACAGTACCTATCTGCCTTTATGGTCATCAGGCATTTAACGCGCGTTGATAGTGACTATAAACTTCAATTTAAGAGTATAAAGTACGACAAGGTACTTGCGCATGAGATACTGCGCATCGCGATTCCTACAAGCTGTCAGTACGTGTTGTTCTCACTTTCGAACCTCTTTGTACAGTATTCCATCAACTACTTTGATCATAGGGTGGTTGAGGGAAGTGCCGCTGCAGGAAATGCGGACAACCTTGTATACGACGTGATGGCGGCATTCTACACAGCCTGTACGAGCTTTATTGCACAGAACCTTGGTGCAAGAAAGATTAAGCGCATCAAAAAGGCGTATCTTATCACGCTTTCTTACTCATTCATTTTGGGATTCGTCTTTGGCGGACTGCTTCTGATATTCCGCGTGCCGTTCTTAAGCCTCTTTACAACTGATAGCGATGTTATCTACTTTGGTGAAATGAAGCTGTTTGTAATGGCGTCCTCCTATGCAATTTCTGCATTTATGGATAACGCAGCCGCCGCATCAAGAGGACTTGGAAAGAGCGTAGGACCAACCGTTATAATTGTTCTTGGCACTATCGTATTCAGGATCCTCTGGATATACACCATCTTTGCCCATTTCCACACGATTTATTCACTGTACTTGCTATACCCAGCATCATGGATATTTACTGCGGTTGCGGCTAATATCTATTTCTTCCTCAATTATAAAAGGCTCGTTTAATCTTGAGCGATCTACGTCGTCAGGCTGGCGGCCTCGGCGCTTGGCCTACCAGTAAGGTATGTCCTGCGCTAGCCGAGCCTGGCTTCCTAGTATCTCATCCCAATCTTAAACTCGCCAAAAAGCTTGTTGAATCTGCGGGCAAATCCGTTGTCTTAGAACCCTGAGCCTTGCTCATTTACAAAAAGTAAAATCGCGTCGGCATCAGGAACCTGCGACTTAGTCTTTGCGCTCGCAATATTCAACTCGCAGTGCCATCTAATACGTTATGTCCTGCCTAGTGTGGTCTTGAAATAAAAGAATTAGTGTGGTAAAATAAAAATACAATCAGCAACAGAGTAGAGAAAGGGATCTATTCTTCTTTAAAAAAATCAAACAATAGAGGTTAATAGTATGGGAATTTTTAAAGCATACGATGTCCGTGGAATATACGGAACTGAACTTGATGAAAATATAGCATACAGAATTGGCTATTTTCTTCCAGGTCTTGTTGGTGCAAAAGAAATTGTTGTAGGGCACGACACAAGACTCTCATCTCCATCGCTTTTTGAGGCGTTCACAAAGGGCGTCTGTGACAGCGGCAACGATGTAGTATCGCTTGGTCTTGCAACAACGCCTTTCGTCTACTATGCCACGGTGAAGCTTCATGCAGACTGCTCTGTACAGATTACAGCAAGCCATAACTCAAAGGAGTACAACGGTTTTAAGATCAGCAAAAAGGATGCAATCCCAATGGGCGGAGAGACTGGCCTTAAGGATCTTGAAAAGCTCGTTATGAGCGATAAAGAGACACCAGTTGCTGAAAATAGGGGCACAATTAGAAATAAGAAACTCTACTCACAGTATAAGGCCTTCCTCAAGAGATACATGAGCGATTACACAAACCTTAAGATCTCATTCGACCTATCATCAGGCATGGCTAACCTATTTGCAAAAGACGTATTTGGAAAGGATAAGTTCAAATACATTAACGACTCACTTGACGGATCATTCCCATCACACGAGCCAAATCCACTTATTCCTGCAAACTGCGTACAGCTTGCAGAGTCAGTGATGGCTAACTCAAGCGATGTTGGAGTCATCTACGACGGCGATGCAGACAGAGTTGTATTTGTAGACGACAGAGGTCGCTTTATCCAGCCTGACTACATCACATCACTCATCGGCTTCTACTACAAGCACTTCCTTGGCGAAGAGGGTAGAAACGTGGTTGTTGACATCAGAACAAGTAAGTCTACAACAGACTACCTTAAGAAAGAGGGCTTTAACCCAATCATCTGGAAGGTAGGACACTCATTTGCAAAGCTAAAGATTCGCGAAACTGATGCACTCTTTGGAGGCGAACTTGCGGGTCACTATTACTTTAAGGACTTCTTCTGGTGCGATAGCGGTATGTTTGCATCAATCCTCGTATTGAACACAGTTGCTTATCTTAAATCTGAGGGTAAGAAGCTTTCAGACTTCGTCGATGAGATTGTCGCATATGTAAACTCAGGCGAGGTGAACTTTAAACTCGAGAACAAGGATGCGGCAATTGAGGCACTCAAGGATGAATACCTTCCAGACGCCAGCACTGTGTATGACTTTGACGGCTATAGAATCGAGTATTCATCATGGTGGTTCAGCATCAGAAAGAGCAACACAGAGCCATATCTTCGCTTGATTGTTGAGGCAAAGGATAAGGCAAAGTTTGATGAGAATTTTGGAAAGATTAAATCCATCATCGAAAAGTTTAAATAAGAGGTAAGGTGTGCAGAACTTTAAGAGTCAGATAGTTGAGAGTGGAAAGAGAATGCTCTCAGAAGGCCTTACTGTGGCCACCTGGGGCAACATAAGCATCGTTGATAGAGAGAATGGTCTTGTGTATCTCACGCCATCTGGAATGCCATATGCATCGCTTACGACGAGCGATATCCCTGTTTTGACTCTTGATGGCAAGGTGGTCGAAGGGACGCGTAAGCCCACGATCGAGAAGGATCTGCACCTTGGAATCTATAACAACTATGATTATGCAGGGGCAGTTGTACACACTCATCCAAAGTGGTCTATGATCTTTGCAACTATCGGCAAGGACATACCGTTAATCTGTGATGAGGCTGCCCAGATCTTATCAGGAGAGGTGAAGTGTGCACATTATGCCCTTCCTGGAAGTAAAGAGCTTGCAAATGAATGCATAAAGGCTCTAAAAAACGCAAATGCATGTCTACTCCAGTCGCATGGAACAGTTTGTGTAGGACGGAACATAGATGATGCATTCTCTGTAGCAACCGTACTCGAGTACACCGCAGAGCTCTATTACAAGATACTCAGCATGGGTGAAAAACCGCATGAACTTAAAAAAGAGGACATTGAATATATGTATGAATTCGTTCATACAAAATATGGTCAGAAATGAAGAAACAACAACAAGGAATCAAACCGATCAAGAAGGATTCGTTTGAGCGCCTTTTAAATAAGTGGTACGAAAAGAATACCGAGCGAGATTTTACGAGCTTAAAAACTCAAAAAAGTGAAGAGAATCAAGACGAAAGAGTTAAGATAAACGAGGTTCGCCTCATGACTCCTGAGGCTCGTCTTGATCTTCACGGATTCACATCCTCTGAGGCTTACATTGAGGCTGCCTCTTTTCTAAAGGAACAGTATTATTTAGGGAAGAAAAAGGTTGAAATTGTAACAGGGAAAGGCCTTCATAGCCCTGATGGCAGAGCAGTTGTGAAAGACAGCGTTATGGATGCAATCCGTGATGCTGATTTTATTAGAGAAAGTTATTCCCCACGTGAACGATACGGAGGGAGTGGAACAATCCATATTATTTTTAAAACAATGAGGTAGAAATGGAAGCAAAAAGAAGAGGACGTCCAAGGAAAAGTGCTGATGTTAAAAACGAAACGACCCTAGAGACAGAGCTTTTCCCAGATGACAGCGCCATGCTTTTTACAAACGATGATGCTAAAAATGATCAGAACAACGTAGAAAGCGTAAATGAAACATCAAACGAACAGGTTAATGAAAATAGCGATAAAAAAGCCTTATCGGAAAACAAAGAAAAAAAGGTGAGGATAGTAAGGCGTAAAAAGAGCCCTGAGTGCACACCTGAAGTTCTCAAAGCTAACGAGACAACTTCTGATATCATTCAGGCACATGATGAAAGTCAGAGTGTTCAGGAAGAGCCTGATGTTCAATTTACAACACCAGAGGGTGATGAGAGAAGCTATACGCGCCCTGAGAGTGCTTTTGAGAGTGTAAATCAGAGTGCTGATAGTCAAAGGTACCCTGAGCGTGAAATGCGCTCACACCGTGAAGTATTCCGTCCTCGTAAAGATGCAAGGGGAATGCAGGTGCAGAGTGATGAGAGCATAGATCCTGATGCTCCTATACTTCTTGTAAACACGCTTAACGTGTTATCCCTTCAGGAGCTACGCGAAAAGGGCATGAGGGAATACGGCCTTAACCCTGAGATTATCTACGACTTAAGAAAGCAGGAACTCATCTGTGAAATACTAAAGTCACACGCATTCAAGGGCGGTGTGATACACGCAGAGGGTATACTTGAAGTGCTTAAGAAAGATGGCTATGGATTTTTACGTAGTGAACTTAACAGCTACCTTTCAGGCCCTGAGGACATCTTTGTGTCGCCTCAGCTTATAAAGCAATACGGACTTAAGACAGGCGATTCTGTCTATGGAATGCTTAGGAACCCCAAGGCTGCAGAGCGCTTCTTTGCCGTTGTAAAGGTGCTAAAAGTTAACGATGAAGACCCTCAGAAGACACGAACTCGCATCCCATTTGATTCACTCACGCCGCTCTATCCAAACGAGCTTATTAACCTTGAAACAAAGGATGAGGATCTATCGATGCGTGTAATCAACCTATTTGACCCGATAGGTAAGGGGCAGAGAGCTCTAATTACGGCACCTCCTCGTACCGGTAAGACCATACTTCTTCAGAAGATTGCAAACGCAATTACTACAAACCATCCTGAGATCGTACTTATAGTGCTTCTTGTGGATGAGCGCCCTGAGGAGGTTACTGACATGAGACGCTCAGTAAAGGGTGAGGTTGTCGCATCAACATTCGATGAGCAGGCTACTCGACACGTTCAGGTTGCAGAGATGGTGATTGAGAAAGCAAAGCGTCTTGTTGAATATGGAAAGGACGTGGTGATCTTACTTGACTCCATCACGCGTCTTGCAAGGGCATACAACCAGACTGAACCTGCAAGTGGAAAGGTACTTTCAGGCGGTGTTGACTCAAATGCGCTTCATAAGCCAAAGAGGTTCTTTGGAGCTGCTCGTAACATTGAAAATGGTGGATCGCTTACAATTATCGCATCGGCTCTAATTGAAACGGGAAGCCGCATGGATGAGGTGATCTTTGAGGAGTTTAAGGGAACTGGTAACTGCGAAATGGTACTCGACCGAAAGATGGCGGATAAGAGATTATTCCCAGCAATTAATCTTAAGAAGTCAGGAACGCGCCGTGAGGATCTCATTATGGATGATACTGTACTTAAACGTATCTATGCTCTTCGTAGCGCATCTGGTAACATGGACGATCTTGAGATGACAGAGCTTGTGCTTGAAAAGATGTCAAAGACGCTTAATAACAAGGCGTTTCTCGACTCAATGAGCATGAGTATGACGTTTGGTACACGCTAAGTGTAACTGTTAGAGTAAGACTGAAGGATAATCACTAACTATTAAAATTAATCACTAAAAATAAGGGTAGGTAAACATTTGTTTAGATACCCTTGTTCTGATCCATCAAATTCAAGTAGAATTCCTTAACGTTTTTATCAACCTTGATGTCGCTATGCCTAATGGGGCGTGAAAGCCCAAGCCCATCAAGGCTTCGTATTCGTGAAAGGGCAAGGTAGATCCCGCTTTTTGGAATGTATGATGATGAGATATCAAGATAGACGTTATCAAGTGTCATTCCTTCAGACTTATGAATGGTGATTGCATAGGCGGGTTTACATCCAATCTGGTGTAAGGAGCCAATCTCGTCAACTGTGACCTCATGAGTTTCCCTGTTGTATGTGATCTTGTAATCAGACCATTTTTCCCTCTGTACAGATAGGTGCTCACCGTTTGGAGTTTCAATAAGTACGCTATCATCATCAAGCCCGATTACCATTCCAAGCGTGCCGTTTTGGTATCCCTCGGCACTGTTGTTATGCGTGCAGATCACCTGCTGATCCTCATAGATTCGTATGGTTTCTTCCTTTACATCAGAAAGGCTCCCAACGCCCTTGGACGTGTACTCCATGTATGGCTTTCCATCAAATGATCTGTTGTATGCAAAGTTGATTTTTTCAACCCGTCTGTTTAATGATGTAAGGTAAAGATGGCTCTGATGCTCTCTGTTGTATTCGGTAAGGCTCATTACACGGGTGTTGATAATGTTAAGATCATCATCAGTCTCTTCACCCATTCGGATGCGTGAGAGGATTGATGCAAATGAGCTGTCCTTTTGCCTGTAGATCTTATCAAGAACGTATGGCTTAAAGTTCAGTGCTTTATACGCTTTACTGTTGTAGAACTGAGGGATATCAGAGTGAGCTTTCACATAGCCCTGTGAAATGTAGTAGCCTAGCACATCATCATCGTTAAAGTTTACAACCGGTGAGAGCTGCATAATATCTCCAAAGATTATGATATTTCCTTTAAACTTAAGCTCATTAAGCATCCACATCATATGATCAAATAGGCTTGGTGAGAGCATAGAAACCTCATCGATAAGTAGATAATCAAGCTTTTTAAAAAGCCACCTCCTCTCCTTGCTCATATCGATTTTCTTTTCAAAAATCTGGTGCGGAGGAAGCAGAAACAAGGAATGGATAGTTTTTGCAGGAACTCCGTTTTCTGAGAGAAGAGATGAGGATACGCCAGTTGGGGAGACCACAGCTACATTGAAGTTATTCGTTTTTAACCTCTCATAGTATGACTTAAGGAGCAGACTCTTACCAGTGCCTGCTCCTCCTGTAATAAAGATATTCTCCCTAAAAGGAGATAAGATAGCATCGTATGCATCCTTAAAGGTTTTGTCGCTTAAATCTATTTCTCTCTTATTACTCATAACTCTCTTAATCAAAAATATTTGTATATAATAGCAGAAATTATGTTATAATGAAAGTTATAATGGAGTACCTTTATGGAAGAAAAAAAGAACTCTGAATACATTATTGAGATGAAGCACATCACCAAACGGTTCCCAGGAATTGTTGCAAATGACGACGTTTCAATCAGTGTAAAGAAAGGAGAGATATACGCTCTTCTTGGAGAGAACGGAGCGGGTAAAAGTACCCTTATGAGTATGCTTTTTGGGCTATACGAGCCTGATGAAGGTGAGATCTACATAAGAGGTGAAAAGGTTAAGTTTAAATCGCCAAACGATGCAAGTGCACTTGGAATTGGTATGGTACATCAGCACTTTAAGCTTGTTGAGCCATTTACAGTTGCAGAAAACGTGGTGCTCGGTATGGAAGGCGGTATGTTTGTCGACTTAAAGACAGCATCCCAAAAGATAACTGAACTTTCAAAACAGTACGGTCTTGAGGTTAACCCAAACGACAAAATCAAGGATTTGCCTGTATGTATAAGGCAGAGGGTTGAGATCTTCAAAATGCTGTATAGAGATGCAGAAATCCTGATTTTTGACGAGCCTACTGCAGTTTTAACGCCTCAGGAGATTGAGATGTTGCTAAACATCCTCGAGAACCTAAGGAAGGCAGGCAAAACGATTCTTCTTATCACTCATAAGCTCGAGGAGATTAAGAAGGTTGCAGACCGCTGTGCAATCCTGAGGCAGGGAAAGCTCATAGACGTTGTTGAAACAAAGGACGTTAGCACAAGCGACATGGCATCAAAGATGGTAGGACATACAGTTCTATTCAACATCGATAAGAAGCCAATTCAGATTGGAAAGACTGTACTTTCGCTAAAAAACGTATCCTATAAGAAGAAGGGCGAGAGCGTATACAGAGTGAAGGATGTATCATTTGACGTTCATGAGGGTGAGGTATTTGCAATTGCAGGCGTCTCAGGAAACGGACAGATGGAGATTGCAGACATAATCTCTGGAATCATAAAAGGAGCCACAGGAAACATAATCCTTGATGGTGAGGAGATATCAACCCTTACTATTGATGAGCGTATCAAGAAGGGAATAAGCTACGTTCCTGAGGATAGACATGCGGTTGCCCTCGTGCTTGATGAGAGTCTTGAGAACAATATTGCGCTTAAGAAGATGGATACAGTTCAGTTCCTCAAAGGACTGTTCCTCAAGAAATCAGAAATATCCAAATACTCCGATATGATTATCGACAAATACGATGTGCGTTCAGGTCAGGGAAGGTCAACCATTGTACGTTCAATGAGCGGTGGAAACCAACAGAAAGCCATTATCGGCCGTGAGATCGAACTTGATGCAAAACTGCTCATCTTCGTTCAGCCTACGCGAGGCCTTGACGTTGGAGCAATCGAGAACATCTGGAAATTAATCCTAAAGGAGAGGGACAGAGGTAAGGCTGTGCTTTTAATCTCGCTTGAACTTGATGAAATTATGAATCTTGCTGACACTGTAGGCGTCATCTACAACGGACATATCGACAAGATTGCAAAGCGAAGTGACCTTGATGAAATGACAATCGGTGCTTATATGATGGGGGTAAAAGCGAATGGCTAAGAGCGACACAAAAGGCAAAAGATTCCTAAATGCCATTATATATCCATTTACTAGAAATGGTGCCAGAATCAACTTTGTCAAACTTTCAAAAAACAGAACAGCGTTAGCATTTTTGCTTCCGATATGCGCAATATTGTTATCGTTTGTATTAGGATCTATTATTCTTGCAATAATTGGTGCACAGCCTGGAAAGGCAATACTCAGCATGTTCCAGGGCGCAGGAATACTTGCAAAGTCACGATACGGAGGAGGTCAGAGTCAGTTCTCAGACTTCATGATGCTTCTTAACAACGCAACACCTCTTGTGTTTGCATCCTTGGCAGTATCAGTTGCCTTATCAGCCGGTATGTTCAATATTGGAATCTCAGGGGTTATGATCCTTTCAGGATTCATCTCGTCTGTACTCATCGGTTATTCAAGCCTTCCACACTATGTTGCCCGTCCACTTGTGATTATAATCTCAGCCATCCTTGGCCTACTTGCAGGAAGTCTTGTTGGGTACCTAAAGTTTAAGTTCAACATCAATGAGGTAGTTCAGGCAATTATGTTCAACTACACGTTCATGTACCTTTCGAACTACTTTATCTATAGATACTTCATCAATCCAATCACACGAAGCTCAAACATTGTGAGCGATGAGGCACGTCTTACGCTTACAGACATACAGGTTGGGGGTGTAAAGATAGTAATTCCACTCGGATTTATACTACTAATCGTTGTTGCAGTGTTAGTTTATATCTTCCTTACACGCACAAAAGACGGATTTGAACTTAGAGCCGTTGGACTTAACGCACGCTGTGCAGAATACGTTGGAATATCTGTAAAGAAGAACATAATACTTGCTATGGCGCTCTCAGGAGCACTTGCAGGGCTTGCAGGAGCCACATACTACCTTGGTGCTACGAATACAATCAAACCGGAGGTTCTGCCATCAACAGGCTTTGATGCAATCGCTGTATGCTTACTTGGCGGCTCACACCCAATTGGGATATTCCTCTCATCGCTTCTAATCTCTGGTATGACCACAGGAGGCGCTTACATGCAGGCTCGCGTTGGAGTAAGCACTCAGGTGCCATCACTCATCATCGGCATAATGTTAACATTTGCAGCTTGCACCGCATTCATGAGGTATTACATCCAAAAAGTGTCCCTCAACATCGAGGACAATCTTAAGAAGGAGGGATTACTATGAACACAGTATTATCAAGCACACTAGCATTCGGACTTCCGCTATTTATAATAGCAATCGGCGGTATCTTCTCAGAGAGAAGCGGCGTTACCAACCTTGCACTTGAGGGCTTTATGGGAGCAGGTGCGTTCACAGGTGCGCTCTTTGCTGTCATAATCATGAGTAAGACTGGTTGGTCATCTGCAAACGTAATGTGGTTTGCAATCCTATTTGCAGCCTTAGGAGGCGCAATATTCTCGGCAATTCATGCAGTACTCTGTGTGTACTTAAGAGCTGATATGGTTATTTCAGGCGTCGTTATGAACATCCTATCAACTGCTTTAACTGCATTCCTTGTTACTACAATCAACGAGAAAGCATTTAAAATAGGGGCAACAGGTAAGTTCCACATCGGAGTTGCAGGTAAGTTCACAATACCAGGAATATCAAAGATACCGTTCTTAGGCGGACTATTTACTGATATTTATTATTACGAACTATTGATAATCGTGCTTGCAATCATCATGTATGTGCTTCTATACAAAACACGCTATGGATTGAGATTAAGAGCATGTGGTGAATTCCCACAGGCTGCGGACTCTGCAGGCGTTAACGTCTATCACATTCGCTTCTCTGCAGTGTTGATCTCAGGCGCTCTCTCAGGAATAGGTGGAATGTGTCTTGCATATTACCTCATCACACAGTTTGATGCAAATCTCTTCTATCTAGGATACGGATACCTATCAATTTCTGCTCTAATCTTTGGAAGCTGGAAGATTCTTCCAACACTCGGTGCATGCTTGCTATTCTCGTTTGTAAAGTACTTTGCGCTATGGTTTGCATCCCTTCCTGGCATCAACTTATCATCAGTTGTCACAAGTACAGTATTCCAGGCACTGCCATACATAATCACGCTTGTTGCTCTTATATTCTTCTCAAAGTCTAATGCATCCCCAGGGGCTCTTGGTGAAATTTACGACAAGGGTAAGAGATAAGATTTTATTAAACTTAACACCTTGGATTTAATGAATCTGAGGTGTTTTTTATTCCAAACTGTTGGGATTATAACTTGAACAATTCAAATAAAATTATATATAATTACAAAGGAATTTCAGAAAAAAGGGGGTGAGAAAATATGGCATACGTAAAAGTTGAAGAAAACGATAATCTTGAACGTGCAATCAAACGTTTTAAACGCATGGTTGAGCGCGAAGGTATCATTCGTGAATTCAGAGATCGTGAGTTCTACGAGAAGCCCTCTACTATTCTTAACAGAAAGAAGAAAGCATTAAAGAGGAAGCAGCTTAAGCGCTCTTTAAGCAAGGATCATGCAAAAGCAGGATACCAGGGCTAAGAGCATGGATAGTCAATGCGCTATCATATTACTAGGAGCGGGGTTATCATCCCGTCTTAACGGTGAACAGAAAATCGTAAAGACGTATAAGGGTGAGACCCTGCTTTTTTATTCCCTCAAGGCATGCCTTAACGCCTTTGATACAATCCTTGTTGTAGGGCACCAAAAAGATCTTGTTATCGCTGATGCAGAAAGGATACTTCAAAACAATACATTTCCCCATAAACTAACTATCGTTCAAAACGAACATTACAAAGACGGCCAGTACTCGTCGATCAAGACGGGCATTAGGGCACTTAAAGATATGAATCAAACAGAGTCATTTGCAATTATGACAGGTGATGTTCCATTTGTAAAATCATCAGACTTCATAACGTTATTCGATAAATTAGGGGACTCTGATGTTCTTCGTCCATTTGTAAATGGTGTCCCGTGTCATCCTGTGATACTAAACACGAACATGATGGATTTTATACTCTCTCACAGCGACGTTACTAACGTACGTGATCTACTTCAAAAGTACAAGGGGATACTTAGAATCAACTCCTATCCATATACGCAAAACGACAAATTAATAAATGACTTCGACGTTAAAGAAAACTTCGAGACAGAGTTCTAAAAACCAATATTTTCTTTAAAAAAAATGCTGATAGGACGACCAGCATTAATAAATCACCAAATTTAAATTGGACTATTTAAATAGCATTATAGAATTTCACTATCCTCAACAATGAGGTGAGCATAGATTCCGCGCCTTCTGATCCCTGGCGTTGTGAGTAGGGAGTAATCTGCAATGTCTATCGTAAATACATCCTCAACAGCCACATCCTTAAGCATCATAAAGTCAAGACGCATCTCGTTATTGTCGCTCTTGTACGTCCAATCCGAGTAGAGAGGGCCTGATGATGAGGAATTCCATCTTGTGTTTTCAATAGCATCGTAGTAGTTATTATCTGTAAGTGTTGATATAATTTGCCATCGGCTTTCAGCCTCGTAGCGCGTTGGTGAACTCCATGATGAAAAGTCCTGAGGCGATCTCTCATTAGGGCTTAAGAGAAGCACAACAGGCGTGTTCTTATAAAGCTCAATGTTATTATAGAGGCTTTCGTACTCATTAGGGTAGAGTGGATCAATTCTATACTGAAGATTTAAATCTTCCTCATTGTACTCTTCCTTCGTTGTGAATGTTAGAATCTTTGTGCTTGGTGTAAAGAGAGGCTCTTGAGAGCTCAGGTCTTTAAGTAATATGATTGAATCCTCACCTTTGAACGCTTTGTAGTCGCCAAAGAACGATGCAAGGTCATTCTGCTGCTTCTCGTTTGCGCCTGTGAATGCGATACAATCAGGCATGTCGTAAGCAAAAAATCCGCGTATTCTTGATGAAAGAAGGCTTATTGAAATTCCTGTGTCCTTTAATGGAAGGAATAGAAGGCTCACTTCCTTGTATCCTGTTGCTAAATTGTTGCTCTCAGTAACATCAGGCGTAACAACTTCTGTTACAGTTTCAACACTTTCCTCATCGCTCTTGTTATTATTAGGTTGAAGAAGAACAACATCAGAAATTTGATTTTCACTCTCGCTATTTGTATCATCAGATGATGTTTTTATCTCATCACTCTTAATCTCATCAACCTTAATTTCATCACTCTCTACATTGCTCTCTACATCACTGATATCCTTGTTTCTCTCAAGTTCTTTCTTCTCAGCCTCTATTCGTTTTCTCTCAAGTTCTTTCTTTTCAGCCTCTATTCGTTTTCTCTCCGCTTCTTCTTGTCGGCGCTGTTCCTCTAATCTTTTTTTCTCCTCAAGAGCACGGCGTTCTTCCTCAAGCTTACGCCTCTGTTCAATTTCGTATTTAGACTCAGGAATCTGAGAGAAATCAACGTATCCTTTCATCTTTGTGGCACAGGATGAGAGCATAACAATAACAAGTGTTAAAACAACAAATAATCTTTTCACTAATTTTACCCTTAAATTAAAGTCAGCTTCTCTCTGTA
>CAMDZB010000014.1 GCA_945910645.1 uncultured Spirochaetaceae bacterium
GCTTCTTAATGAAACTGCATCAAAGTATGGCCTTAAAAGCCTTGTGATCACATTTGATAAGTCACCAAAAGGAGTTTCTGAATTCCTCACTCTTGATGAGAAAATTGATGCACTTATGAAACTCGGTATTGATAGGGTTGAAGTGCTAAAGTGGAACGATACACTTAAGAATACAACGGGTGCATCATTTATGCTTAACCTTATCAAGCGCTTTAACATTAAAAAGATAGTCACAGGACATGACTTCAGCGTTGGAAACATACACTCAGAGCTTAAAATTGACGATCTGAGGCTATTTTTTGGCAAAAACGACATAATTACCCTAGATGACTTTGGAATTGATGACATCAAGCGAATTTCATCAACATACATTCATTCGCTTTATAACAGCGGTGATAAGGAGAGGGCAAAGGAGTTACTTTACCTCTAGCGTTTTAACTTCGCGTTCAGTGCCGTACCTGAAGAACGTATTTAGAATAAATAGCATTGAATCTTCAGGCGTATAATCCTGAATAATCATAAGATCAATAAGTGAATTAAGTTCACTCTGGAGCTTAACTCTGTCACTCTCGTTTTCTGATGTAAATAGTTCGTACGACTTGAGTTTTGACAATTGCTTTAATAGTATGTTTGCAAATGTCTCTGCATCAAGCTCAGGGGATATTAGGCCACGACGGCGTATATACATTCCAAACTCATAAAACTTGTCGATAAAGAATGGGTAGGCAAATGAAAATAGGGTCATTTTAAACGCATCATCCCTTAAGGATGTTCCATAGTAGCTTGAAATAACATCGGAAATCTTAAAGCAGTCAATCTTTGTTGAAATAGAAACTCCCTGAACTTCGTTTGTTTTGAAGTGATCAAGGAGTAGTTTAAACACAGAATAGTTGTAAATATAGTATGAGTCAAGGATCCTGTAGCTGAACTTTGCATCGCTTTTAAGGGGTGTATCCCTCACGCTCTCTATAACTTTAAGATCATTAAAAAACCAGGTGTTTTTGATAAGCCTTACGTTGTAGCCGTTATGAGGGTAGAAGTAGTTCCTATGGATGTAAGATTGGTTTCTCACATGCATCACAAAGTATACAGGCACTCTGAGAAGTTCAACAGATGATATCTTACCGTTTTTTGAGTACTTAAACAGAAACAGCTCATCAATTACACGTAAGTTTGGATTGAATATCGCAATTGCATAGCTTGTAAGAAGATCATCGTAGTAGCTCTTTTGAAGGTGTGCTTGCCTATGTGAGTCTCCTTTGCCTTTTGAATTTATGCGCTTTTTGTATCGTTTAAAGAGGCTAGGAAGGTCTTCCGAATACTCATAGAAGTTGAGTTTATCATTAGTAAATGCAGGCGGATTCACCTTGAGTAGAGTTACAATGTCTGCAGTCGTATCCTTGTCGTTTGCCTTATTTTTAATCTGATATTGCTTGAAAAAGTCAGCAATTGTATCAAATTTATTGTCGATTAATATGCCGTTGTAGTAGAGTTCTGCATTCTTTTCAAAGTAACCTTTAAGTTCATTACACGATTCATTGGCATTGATTCTATTTGCAATGTAGAGTAAAAGCTCATATACTTGAGGTTTAACGCTCTCTGATGGAATAAAACTCATGAACGTTGCATTGATCTCTGATGTTGCAACATAGATACTAGTCTCATCACTCTGAATGTTAGAAAGGTCGAGTTCGCCACCGTTATAAAGAACATCAATTGTCCCCAAGAACGGGGAGCGGATAGTGAATACAGTAAAATCAATTGATACGTTTTTGAATGTAAAATTAATCTTTTTGTAGTTCAATACCTTGCCAATTAGGAATGTTGCCTTTGAAATCTTCTTAAGCCTGTTCTTTTTAAAATGTTCGTTTGATGAGATCATAAGGCCAAGAGGGAGTACCACAGACTGTTCCTTTTGAAGTACAGTTTTGTTGATGGCCTTTGTCTTCTCATCATCAATGATTGTATTGAGTAGCTGCGTAAACTGTATGGAGTTTGTGTATGCATAAGCGCGTAGTTTCACCCGTTTATCAGAGAGCACATTTGGCATCACCTCACTCTCCATTATGTTAATTCTTATGCACTGGTCACTATAGAGGGGGCTTCTGAAGGCCACTTCTGAGTCTTTTAAAAAATCCTCATCTATAATGTTGTCACCTTCAAAGTAGCCTTCAATTGTGCCTGAAGGGAGGTAGAATATATCAGTGTTAATAATGGCATTATCTGCTTTCCTTACCTCATACATGTATACAAAGGAGCCGTAGGTGCGATATTTAATTTGAGTGCGAATTGTTGAGAAGGTGAATGAATCATCATCGATGAAGGCGATTATATCCTCAAATGGTACTGTTTTTATAACGTTTTTATATATCGATGTCATTTAATAAATGCATCTCCCTCGGGAACAATTATGTCATCGTTAAGAATATAAATGTACCTTGAACCCTTCTTTTCAAACGTTACATCAAGCGATGAGAACGACGGATTTTTAATAAGATCCTCAAAGATTTCATCAAGTGCAAGGTTGTTTACGGCAGCAAGGTTCTTTATTCCATTATCGCCAAGGGATATGGTCATCTCGGCATCAAGGATAAAGAGCACATCCTTATTCTCCCTCTCAAGCCTGTTCTGTAAAAGTGAGAGGTTCTTAAAGTATGGCGTGATGATGATTTTAGTATCGTTTTCTACAAAGAGCTTTTCGTAGATCTCGTTTGTCTCTTCTTCCCCTTCGTTACGAGGGTACTCATCTATAATAAGATGATCCTTTGTTGTGTTTCTTGAAAAAGCAAGGTATGCATCCTGAGAGTAGCTGTCTGAGCTGTTGTATACAAAGGCTGTGCTAAGAGTCTGACTGTCTGCAAGAGAACCAATCTGGTTCCATGTGGTATTGACGTCTTGAATGCGGTAGAACTCATCAAGGGAGCCTTCCTTTGTAACTCGCGTAAGCCCAATGATTTTTGCCCTTCCGCGTGGATGAAAAGCAATGTCTTTTTCTGCGTTGTACGAGAAGAGATAAATCACTATTGTTGGTGAAAGCACTATGTGCGTTGGAGCATACATCTCATCAAGAGAGCGTAAATCACGAATGAATGAATCGTATGTAAATTCATTTAGTTTGTATACTTGTGTCACAAGTTTTGTGTAGTTTTGATCAAGTATTTTATCAATTTTATCCTTCTGAGGTTCGTAAGTGATGTTATAAAAACCTTCATCCATCACAAAGAGTATAGTATTCTTCCATCTGTTGTTTTCGCTTTTAACTGTAAAGAACACCGCCACAAAGATAAGTAGTAAGACAATAATATAAAGAAAAATATATCTTAGAAATTTTAGTGACACGTTTTAATATAATACTAAATAATTCATATTTTTTGTAGACTAAATTTTATTGAAAATAACCTATATAAGATGTAAACTTTTAAAGCGTTGTAAAAACAAAAAACAATCAATTAAAAGGGGTAGACTTATGGGAAACATTGGTTTTGACAACGACAAATATCTCAAGGAGCAGACATCGTTCATTCTTGAACGCGCTAAAAACGGAGGCGAGAAGCTCTACATTGAATGTGGCGGCAAGCTTCTTCACGATTTTCATGCAAGCAGAGTCCTTCCAGGCTACGATCCTGATGTTAAAATGAGGGTATTTTCATCGCTTGTGGATAAGATTGACATCATCATTTGTATTCACGCAGAGGCAATCGAGAACAAGAAGATTCGTGCAGATTTTGGCACAACCTACGATAGCGATGTATTGCAGATGATAGAGGACTTTAAGGCGTATGGACTCAATCCCAAGCGCGTTGTAATCACACGATTTAAGGGGGAACGCTCTGCACTCCTATTTAAGGATCTGCTTGAAAGACGCGGAATAAAAGTATACTTACATAAACCAACCAAAGGATACCCAACCAATGTTGATGAGATCGTATCAGATGAGGGATATGGTCAAAATGAGTACATTGAAACTGAAAAACCAATAGTTATTGTAACAGCACCAGGACCGGGAAGCGGCAAGCTTGGCACCTGTCTTTCACAGATTTATCATGAGTATAAGAGA
Organism: uncultured Spirochaetaceae bacterium; assembly: GCA_945910645.1. Classification (GTDB taxonomy): domain Bacteria; phylum Spirochaetota; class Spirochaetia; order Sphaerochaetales; family Sphaerochaetaceae; genus UBA9848. The sequence goes on from CAMDZB010000014.1 coordinate 4,058, forward strand.
GGAAAGAAGGCAACATATTCAAAGTTCGAGACATTCCCAATCTGGAATCTTCCTATAGATCACCCTGTAAATGTTGCTTATGAATCGGCAACAGCAGACCTTGGAGATGTGAACCTCATCGACTACTTCTACCTTGAGAAAACAGGAAAGACAGCAGTCAACTACAACAGAGACCTTGAGGCATTCCCACTTCTTAAGAGGATTCTTGAGCGTATCACAGGCGGAGAGAGCACATATTCATCTCCAACTGATATGGGTGTAAACAGATGCGGTTTTGGAATCGTTGATGATGCTGTAGTGAGGGAAGCGGCAAACCAGGAGATCATCAGACGATACTTAATAGCAAAGGTTGAATACGCCAAGGGTAGAGAGACAAAACAGACTGTAGAGAGATGTTTTGACATAATGAGCAAGGTAGGTCTTACTCCTCTTATGCGCCCTGTAGTTCCAGTATGCGAGGCAAAGCTCAGGAGCGCCATCTCTAAGGGTAAAGGCAAGGATGGAATTACCTGCGTTGGTGCAATTGAGACTCAAAACGGTGAGATTATCACAGGCACGAACAGTCCACTTATGCACGCATCAACTGCGATGATATTTAACGTACTAAAGACACTTGCAGGAATTGATGACAGCATTGATCTAATTCCGCGCGAGATCATTAGCGCTATACGCCACATGAAGAAGGATATCCTTAATGAGGTTGGATGCTCACTTAATCTTGATGAGGGACTAATCTGTCTTGCACTTGCATCAAGCCTATCAAAGGATGCAAAGAAGGCACTCGGGAAACTTAAGGAGCTTAAAGGGCTACATGCACATCTTTCTCATATCCCATCAACAGGTGACTTAAAAGGTTTAAGGACACTAGGAATCAACGTGACATCTGAGGATATCTATCCACGCTCAGAGCTTGCACGATACATTAGGGAAGACGTTCAATGAGTTATTATATCAACTATCCAAAATGGCTATCACCATTCGTATTTCCGTTTACAACAATCATAAGATGGTACTCGCTTATGTACCTCTTTGCATTCGCAACAGCATTCTTTCTTTTACGTCATATTCTTAAATATGATCAGAGCCGCCTTAAGCTTTCGATAAAGGATGAGAAGGATGTAGAACTTGTCTTATACGTTGCTGTATTTCTGATAATCGGTGCACGCCTTGGGTCATGCTTGATCTATAGCGGCACCTACTACTACAAACATCCGCTTGAGATATTCTTTCCGTTCAAAAATGGCAAGTTTGTAGGACTTGGCGGCATGAGTTACCACGGAGGTATCTTTGGTGCGCTTCTTGGCGGTCTTATATTCTCAAAGGTTCACAAGGTTAGGCTTGTTGATGTCATTGATACTCTCATCGTCTGTATTCCATTTGGCTACACATGGGGACGCATCGGCAATTTCCTAAATAGGGAGCTTTACGGACGCGTTACAACATCTTCTCTTGGCATGATGTTCCCACCTGAAAACACTGAGCTATTCGACTCATCGCTTCCATGGGTTAGGGATGTAATGGCAAAGGTTGGAATTGAATCAAATGCGCCTTTTGTTAATCTTCCACGATATCCAAGTCAGCTCTATGAGGCATTTTTTGAGGGCATAGTTATTGGATGTATAATGTGGTTTCTAATTAGGCCTCATTTAAAGAAGATGCCACCTTTAATGCCATTTGGGGTATATCTTACTCTTCACGGCCTTGTGAGGTTCTTCATCGAGTACCTACGTGAGCCTGATAGCAACCTTGGATTCATAATAAAGGGAGGCGCAGGGAGCGATACTCCGTACCTATTTACATCGATACTCAACATTTCAATGGGGCAGATACTATGCCTTATCATGGTATTATCCGGCGTTTTAATAATGTTTCTCTCAAAAATGATGTATAATAAGAGTAGAGGTAAAGAATGTCGAAAATAGGACAAAATTTGAACAAAATGTACACTTCTATCAAGCCTCGTATCCCATTTGCTCCGAAGGTTGGAATAGTGCTTGGATCCGGGCTTGGTGGAATACTCGATAAACTTGATATAAAAGGTGTGATTCCATATAAGGATATTGAGGGCTTTCCTCAGAGTACTGCACCCGATCATAAGGGGCAGTTTCTATTTGCATACATAAATGATGTTCCTGTTGTAATTATGCAGGGTAGGGTTCACTACTATGAGGGTTACAGCATCGATGAGGTTGTATACCCTTCACGTTTAATGGCTCTGATGGGCGTTAAACTTGTTATACTTACAAATGCAGCAGGCGGAATGTATGATGGAATGGAAGTTGGCGACATTATGATGATTAAGGATCATATATCAACATTTGTTCCATCACCATTGAGGGGTGAAAACCTCTCCGAATATGGAGTGCGCTTTCCTGATATGGGCGATGTATACTCAAAGAAGCTTCGAGATAAGGCAAAAGTTGTTGCAAAAAAAATAGGATTAGACTTAAAAGAAGGAATCTATGTTCAGCTTTCAGGCCCACAGTTTGAAACTCCAGCTGAGATTCAGTTTTATAAGAGTATGGGATGGGGAGCATGCGGTATGAGTACAGCAGTTGAGGCAATTGCGCTTGGTCATATGGGTGTAAAAGTGTTGGGCTTCTCGATGATTACTAATTATGCAGCTGGTCTTAAGGATGAAAAGCTTGAGGGGACTGATGTTGTTGATGTTGCAAACAAACGGGGCAAGGTATTCTCAGATTACATCCTACGCCTTGTTGATGATATTAAAAATGATGTATGAAAGCCTTAGTTTTTAAAGAAAACCTTGAGTTTGTAGCCAACTATCCTATTCCTCAACGCAATACAGATGAAGCACTCATTAAAGTAAAACTTGCAGGGATTTGCAACACAGACCGCGAGGTTATGAAGGGCTACAAGGATTTTCACGGCGTACTTGGACATGAATTTGTAGGTGTAATTGAGGATGCTAATGATAAAAGCTTAATTGGAAAGAGGGTGGTTGCTGAGATCAACATAGGATGTGGTGAGTGCGACTTTTGTAAATCAGGAATGGTTAAGCACTGCCTTAATAGAAAATGCCTTGGACTTATGGATAAGGACGGGTGTTTTTCTGAGTACATTACTATGCCACTTAATACAATACACTTTATCGATGATGATATAAGCGATGAGGATGCGCTATTTACCGAGCCACTTGCAGCTGCATTTAGCGCTGTTAAGGATGCAAATATTCAAGATGATGAGAATATATTGCTCATAGGTGACGGACGATTATCATTTTTAATCTACACATCGCTAGTTTATGCTTTAAAAGGGAGAGGAAAGGATTCAGCCTACATCAAATCACACGTTATGGTAAAAGGGCGCCACAGCGATAAACTCAAGCTATTTGGTGAAGCGACAGTAACAGATGACATTTCGTCTTTCAAAAAGCATTTTGACGCCGTTTTTGAGGCGTCAGGAAGCGATTCTGGCATCGATGAGGCCATAAATTGTACAAAACCACGTGGACGCATTATCATCAAAACTACACGAGCAGGGAAGGCTACAATTGATCTTAATGCGATTGTAGTTAACGAGCTTAAGCTTATCGGTAGTAGATGCGGTGATTTTAAAGATGCACTTATGGTGTTAAAAGCACATCCGCATTTACCAAAAACCGAATTTTTTCCACTAGAGCAATTTAAAGAAGCGTTTGACTTAAAAGCGTTTAAGGTTGGATTTAAATTCTAGAGATTATTCTCTCAATTGGCGCTCCTGATATAAAGAGGTTCATCATGTACTCGATCTCTTTGATGTTAGGGGCGTATTTTGAAAATATAAAGTTGTGGTAGGCCTTCGGGCATTCGTAGTAAAGGCAGGGCACGTTTGCAGAGAGTAGCTGTTTTGCATAAAGGTCTGCATCATCGTGTAATGGGTCATATTCTGCTGAGATTATAAAAGTCTTTGGAAGTAGGAAATTTGCATTCACAAGTAGGGGAGAGACCGATGGATTGAACACCTCACTCTGATCGTTTAGATACAAGTCGAGGTACTCCCTCATGTGTTCCTTTGTTAGCGTTGGCGTTTCTTTATAAGTTGTGTAGCTCTTTGTTTCAAGACGTGCATCAGTAATCGGCGTTACAAGAATCTGCCCGTTTATGCGTGGATGCTTACGGTCGCGAGCGATACGTGATACTACGCTTGCAATGTTTGCACCCGATGACTCACCGTAAAGATAGATTCTATCCTTATCAATCTGCCAGTACTCACATGCGTTTTCAAGCCAGGAGAGCACGTAATAGCAGTCATCAATCTGCGTTGGAAACTTATACTCAGGGGATACATGATAGTCTAATGATACTATAAGTGCATCCAAAACTGATGCTAAATGTTTACAATAATGATGGTAGTAACTCCAGTTTGATGCACCCCATCCACCACCGTGAATAAAGAGCACAATAGATGATGACTCCCTGTGATTGTTGAGTCTTTCGTATGTGTAAACTGTTACAGAGCGACCCTCATGTGTTGGAACAATATAGGTACGCTGTGTGATGTTTTTAGACCTTTTAGACATCATTTTGAGAGCTTTATTTTCCTTACGTTTTGTAAAGTTTTCGACGTTTTCGAACTTGTATAAGGAGTAGGGTAGGGACTTGAGATACATCTTGTATTTGAAATACTCTCTTATACTGCCTAATGCCATAATTTAGCCTTAAATAATAGAGTAGATATATGTTTTTCTATCAGCAATATCCGTAGTATTCCATGGGCGTGAATATACGAAATTTAGTACTACAGTTCCCTTTTCTTTTGCTTTGAATGTCCAAACGTGAGAGGAGGGGGCTCCAAGAAGATCATTTGTATTTTGGTTTGTGACATACTCATCGTTTAAAATTTCAATTTTACCATCACCGCTTACATTGACGCTCCATGAGTAACCTGTAGTTAGATTCTCTTTAAGAGCAATCATCCATACATCATCAACTTCCTTAACCTGTACGTTGTTTTTAGATGTTTGAAGAGGTGTATCATACGATGAATACGAGAGTACTTCACCCCGTGAAAGCGGCGATGTTGCATCTCCTGAATAGCTCTCACAGGATGATAGCGCTACTATAAATATTGTAAGTAAAATTAGAATTGATATTTTTAAATGTTTTCTTGATGAACCCATGATTTAAGTATAAATCTTTAATTCTCATAAATCAATTAATATAAATGACCAGTACAATTATCAGTATGATTATAAGTACAGTTTATCGGTACAATTATAAGTAAAATATCTGTATACAATCACCGCAATAGGGAAAATGTAAAAATTTTGAAGTAAACGGAATGATGATTATAAAACATTTTTGAAATAATGGTTTTAATAAATAAAATAAGTTAAATATTATTACAATATTATAAATAAATTAGCTTACTGTGATAATAACATCATTCATTAAAGAGTTATGATTTTCTCAGTTTTCTTAACTTTAATTAATGCGCTTAATTTTGTATAATAAATGAATGCAAACAATTCTTGTCGGCCTTTCAGGCGGCGTCGACTCCTCAGTTACAGCACTACTTCTCAAACAGCAGGGATACGCAGTAATCGGTGCAACTATGTCTATCTGGGGTAAAGACGGCATATTCAAAAAGATCTCAGAAAAGGCAAAACAAACCCCGGGAAACTCCATCCACGGAGCATGCCTCGGACCATCTGAAAAAGAAGACATTGATGAGGCTCGTAAAATTGCCGAACAGCTTCAAATTCCATTCCACGTTTTTGATCTTGCCAATCAATATGAAGAGATAGTGCTTGGCAACCTTAAGGATGAATACAAGAATGCTCGCACTCCAAATCCATGCATCTGGTGTAATGCGCTTGTAAAGTTTGATCTCCTCCCCTCACTTGCAAAGAAAAACAACATTGAATTTGATAAGTTTGCAACAGGACACTACGCACGAGTAGAAAAGATGGATGACGGACGATATGTGTTAAAAAAGGCGCTCTATTTAAATAAAGATCAATCGTACTTCCTATACCGACTAAAACAGAGTCAACTTGAGAATATCCTTCTTCCACTTGGTGAGTACACTAAGGATGAAATTAGACGAATCGCACATGAAAATGGACTCTCAACTGCAGATAAAAAGGACTCACAGGACTTCTACGAGGGCGATTATAACGACCTTATTGAACTTGATGAAAAGATAGGCAACATTGTTGATACAAACGGCAAGGTACTCGGGCAACATAAGGGATTTTGGAACTACACAATCGGCCAGAGGAAAGGTCTTGGTGTGAGTGCCCCTGTTCCTCTCTACGTTGTAGGACTTAGAAAAGATACAAATGAGGTAGTTGTTGGAACAAAGACTGATACACTTAACAATGCGCTTATTGCATCAAACCTCAACTGGACTTCAGGCGAAATTAAAGAGTTTCCAATAAAGTGTACTGCTAAAATCCGCTCATATTCAGATGAAGAAGAATGCACAGTATACAAAGAGAGCGATGATAGAATCAGGGTTGAGTTCTCCTCCCCTCTTTATGCAATCACGCCAGGACAGAGCGTAGTCTTATACGATGGCGATATAGTGCTCGGCGGCGGTATAATAGATAAAAGTTTGACAATTTTGTAAAATCATAAGATTATAAAAGTAAGATATGCTAAAAAGATACAAAACCGACGAAAATGGACGATCATCCCTTCTTGCACTCGTATACACAGAAAAAGAGCATAAAATCAACAATGATTTGATATCAGATGACGTATTTTATGTCCTTAACACCCTACATGAAAAAGGTTTTGAGGCATACATTGTAGGTGGAGCTGTGAGGGACCTAATGTACGCGCTGAGCCCTAAGGACTTTGATATAGCAACATCTGCCCTACCTAAACAGGTTAAGAAGCTATTTCCATACGCTTTCATTATCGGGAGGCGCTTTGAGATTGTACATGTGAGGTTTCCTGATAAGATCATAGAGGTATCTACATTTCGCTCTGCAGAAGCAAACGACAATGCAAATAACATCTACGGAACGCTTCAGGAGGATGCATCGCGTCGTGACTTTACAATAAACAGCCTCTACTACGATCCGTTTAAAAAGCAGATTATCGATTTTCACGGTGGTTTTAACGACATTAAAAATCATAAGCTTAAGCCTGTAATTCCAATGTCATCATCCTTCCAGGGTGACCCAATCAGGATGATCAGAGCCATAAAGTATGCGGTTAAATGCTCGCTTGACATAGACTCAGAGATCAAGGCATCGTTCTACAAGCATTCAAAAGAGCTTACAAAGGTATCAGAAAGCAGGCTGGTTGAGGAGTTTAACAAGATCCTCATGTCTGGAAACTCACTTGAGATATTCAAACGCCTCGAAAAATATGAGCTATTGATATTCATTGCACCGCGTATTTCTGAGGAGATACTCAGGGACAATGAGGTGCTCTTTAGTAAGCTTACCGCTCTTGATGAAAGGATTAAGAGCGGTGAAAAGATTGACTATGGCACAGCCTACTCATATCTCCTCTCATTCATCTTTGATAAAAACGAAGTTGAAAAGCATGACATCAGTTCACGCTTTAACTATCTTCTTCAGCTTCTTCACAGGGTACTGCGCCCACTAAACGTTCCATGGGCTTCTCTTAAGGATGCTGCAACTATTCTACTTCAAGAAAACGATGTTGACTTCCTCACGCCTCAGGAGATCTTTGATGCTTATGTTAAAAAAACAAGTGATGATAAGACTCCCAAAACACCAAAGAGAAGAAAAAGAAAAGCTAAGAAAGACATTGAATAACCCTCCTCTTAGCTCTCATTAATTTTGTTCAATTCTTATTAAATTCTTTCTACTAATTTTTACTTAATTTTATTTACTTTGTGATTGAATCAAGTATGTGCGACTTCTTGATATTGATTAAATAGATCACAAGGGACATCAGCGTTGCAATAAGCCCTAAGAAGCCAAGGCAATAGATCACGTCTTTTAGAATCATCAGTGCCCTCACCTCGCCAAGAATGTTCAAGAGAATGTTTAAAATAAGCGTAAGGAATGTGATAATTGCAAATAGCATTGTTTTTGACTTACCAAAAATATTTGCAGGGAAAGATACGCTTCGGGATGAAAGAAGATTCCTCATTAAGAGCATAATGAGCTCCCTCCAGAGGCAGACTGCAAATACAATCATAGACATGTATGATGAGAGAACAAACGCAAAGAATAGCGAGAGATGCATGAACATGTCAGAAAACGGATCGAATACCTTCCCAAGGTCTGTTACAAGGTTATTCTTACGTGCAATTTTTCCGTCAATTAGGTCGGAAAGCTCCATGTAGATCACAAGAAGCAACGTAAGAATTGAAAGCACAGTCTTGACGCATGTATTCTCTATTGGTGAGTACGTGTTTGCGGATAGCACAAACATAAAGAATGCAAATGGTGTTATTAATAGTCTTGATAGGGTTAATTTGTTTGGAACGTTCATAATTTTTAAATTTTATTCTGAAAAAGAACCAACCTGATAGGCTGGTTCTTATCTTTAATTAGCTCATGTTGTAGCGTTTTCTGAATTTCTCGATACGTCCCTGAGTATCAACAAATTTCTGAGTACCTGTGAAGAATGGGTGGCATGCTGAACAAATTTCAACTTCCATGTTCTTCTTTGTAGTTTTAGTCTTGATGACGTTGCCACAAGCACAGCGAATTTCACATAGTTCGTATGTTGGGTGAATTCCTTTTTTCATTTTATCTCCTTCTCCTGCTTTCCAAACAGAAATATTCAAAATAATATTATGCCATATTTCATATAAATTCAATACTTATTGTATGAATTTGTTTAATACTACTTGTATTTTTTTGTAAAAAGACATAAGATATCTATTGTATTTTGCGGCCGTGGTGGAATGGTAGACACGCAAGCTTGAGGTGCTTGTGGGAGCAATCCTGTGCTGGTTCAAGTCCAGTCGACCGCATTTTTTTATTTTATGCCAATCAAAATATAAGGTGTAGTTTCATGGATAAGAGAGAAACTCTTGCATCAAGAATCGGATTTTTGTTTTTATCGGCAGGTTGCGCAATTGGACTTGGTAACGTTTGGCGCTTCCCTTACATCACGGGAAAATATGGCGGTGCTGCATTTGTACTACTTTACATTGTATTTTTACTCCTCTTTGGACTTCCTGTTATGGTAATGGAGTTTTCTGTAGGACGCGCATCAAAGAGAAGCATTGGAACCGCATTCAACTACCTTGAGCCTCAGGGTACAAAATGGCATCTTGTAAAGTACTTTCAGATTGCGGGTAACTACCTTATTATGATGTTCTACACAACAGTCTCAGGCTGGATGCTGTACTACTTCTATTCATCATTTACAGGAAAGATTATAATTTCGGACACTGTACAGGTTCAAAACTACTTCACATCCCTACTCTCAAGCCCTACAGAACTTGTGTTTTGGATGGTTGTAGCCACGTCAATTGGCTTTGGAATCTGCGCTCTAGGACTTCAAAACGGCGTTGAAAAAATCACAAAGATCATGATGAGCGGACTTCTTGTGATAATGGTAGTCCTTGCAGTATACGTGGCGTTCCTCAAGGGGGCAGGCGATGGATACAAGTTCTACCTCAAGCCTGATTTTAAGGCCTTTGCATACGATGCGGATGGCAATCCACGCCTCTGGGAGGCAATCTATGCAGCGATGGGTCAGGCGTTCTTTACGCTTTCAATTGGCATGGGCGGAATGGAAATATTCGGCTCATACATAGATAAGAAGTATTCGCTTACAGGTGAGGCTATTAGAGTCATTGCACTTGATACTATTGTTGCAATAACAGCAGGCCTTATAATCTTTCCTGCATGCTACTCAAGCGGTGTAAATGTAGGCTCTGGTGCAGGACTTGTTCTAATCACACTTCCAACGATTTTTGCAAGTATGCCCCTTGGTAGAATCATTGGCACGTGTTTCTTTCTATTTATGAGTTTTGCTTCTCTTACAACCGTAATTGGCGTATTTGAAAACATAGTTGCATTCAGAATCGATATCAACGGTTGGAGCCGTAAGAAGTCAGTACTTGTTAACTACATTTTAATTGTTCTACTCTCACTTCCATGCGTATTTGGTATGAATATCTGGAGTGGCGTACACTTTGGACCTATTGCATCAATTGATGCATTTGAGGACTTCCTTGTGTCAAACAACATACTTCCACTAGGATCGATGGTGTTCCTCTTCTTCTCAACATGGAATGAAAAACATGCCTGGGGTTGGAACAACTTTATTAAGGAAGCAGACACTGGCGATGGCATCAAGTTCCCATCTAAGAAATGGGTACACTTCTACGTCAAATACATTATTCCTCTAGTGTTCTTTATAATTTTCATCATGGGATACGTTGATATATTCTTCAAGCGATAAAAACACTTATTCACATTAGTGAGAATTGAAATAATTGCTCTTAATTTAAAAGTGAATAAATGTCTACAAAGTTTATAATTGAGCCTTTATCAATTGTGTAGTATTTAACTTCATCAGAAGATATACGCTTTGCACCCTTTGATGTCATCCTTTCGACTGCAGAGAGCCAGTCCCCTGTGCGTTTTGCAATGCGTAGAGCCTCAAGCGTGCTCTCTGTACTTCTCTCGTGCCATGATGTTCCTGCATATATCGAGTCTGATGCGTAGATTGACAATGGATGAGTGTAGATCTTCATAAGGTTTTCATCACAGGTTGTGGTGTCCCTCATTACAGCAAGCCCTTTAGACTCAAGTAGAATATTAAAGAAGGTATCAAACGCGTCTTCATCGCCTCTAAGCTTTGCAATTTCATTTATGCTCTTTCTGTCGTATTCCTTTGTATTTCCAAGGCTCTGAATGTATACGTTATCAAAGGTGCAGAGCTCTGCGATGCTCTCAAAGTGATCGGGATGGAGCATCTCATATTTGGTCTTTTCTCTCCACGTTCTGTCTTTGATCTTTGTTAAAAGTTCATCATCAGAAAGTGAGAGTGCAGATGGCGGCAAGAGAGAAAATAGCGATGTGCTTCCGTAAGTGTATGGATATTGATCAAACATCACATCAAGCCCTTCAAAGCGCGCTTTTTCAATTAGGCTAAGCATCGAATCAACCTTGATCTGATTCTTTACACCAACGGCCTTTAGGTGCGAAATTTCAAGCCTGAGGCCGCCTACCTCTTTAGAAAGCTCTATAACCTCATTTATGCTTTCAAGAACTCTGTTGCCCTCTTCTCTCATGTGTACAGCAAAGAGTGCATTGTGTTTCTTTACAACTTTTAAAAGTTCAATAAGCTCCTTTCTTGATGCAAATACACATGGTGCGTAATAGAGTCCTGTTGAAAATCCAATGGAACCTTCTGAAATCATCTCATCAAGAAAACCGCACATTTTGTCTATTTCTTTATCAGTTGCTTCACGGTTTGGATTTCCATCCATTGCAGCAATCCTTAATGCTGCGTGACCTGTTAAGAAATACAGCCTATTTTGTACACCGCGTTCCTTAAGGATATTTCTAAATCCATCAAGATCCTTCCAGAGGATAGGATTACCACTCTCATCCTTCGGCCATTCACCGAGTGTTGAAAGTACGCTATGCATGAGTAGTTCCTCACGCCCTTTAACCATAGGATAGACGCTGATGCCGCAGTTTCCAAGGACGGATCCCCTTACTCTTTGGCGCCTTTTTGCATCAAGTTCAGGGTGAAAGTACGAGTAGAATTCACTGTGCTCATGAAAGTCTAAAAATTCCGGTGTTAGCGGATGATGTTGAACATCCTCAAGTTCAGGATTAAGAAGGCCAAGTGAGGTTGCCCTTTCGTTTAATATTTTAAGGTTCTCATCAGTGCTGTAGATAATCTCCCTCATGTTATCAGGTGAGCAATCCTCGGTTTTATCCTGAGAGTCGATGCGTATAACTTCATATGCATCGTATGGTGAGAGTGTGTGAGTTACTGAGCGTGCCTTAAGGTATAAAGTTGCAGAGTAACTCTTTGACTTATTCTTTCCATCGAGAATAAAAGCATTGTAAAGTACTTTATCCTTCAATTTGTTCTCCCTTCTGTTTGATGTATCCATCCCAGAGCTTTTCAAGCGAGTAGAACTCCCTCATCTCTTCTGAGAACAGATGAATTACAATTTCACCGCAATCGATTAGGTACCAGCCGTCGTTTGAGACTTCCTTATGTCTGTCGTTTACAACAATATCAAGGCCTTGAAGCTCTTCCCAGAGATCCCTTACTGTTGAGCGTAACACGGTTGGAGACTCAAACGTTGCAATCACAAAGTAGTCACAAACGTTTGATGACTTTTTAAGGTCTACAACCTTAACGTCTTTGCCGTCTCGCTCTTCAAGGAACTTCTTTATCTTTGTTGTTTTTGATTTAGTTGTCATTTTAACTCCAATTGAGGGTATAGTTTGAATTTTGAAAGTAGAGCATTTACCCTTTCACGTGCACTCTTTATCACACTTTCATCAATGTCGTACTTTGCCTTTGATTGAGATCCGTTTGAGTCAAGCTTTGGTTTTACTTCTTTAAGTACAGTTACGATGATGTTTGCAATCTCCTCCATCTCCTTCTCCTTCATTCCAAGGGTGGTGAGAGCAGCAGTTCCGAGACGTAATCCACTTGTGTACCATGGGCCGTTCTTATCAAATGGAAGGGCATTTCTATTCATAGTAAGGTGGGCTTCTCTTAAAGCGTTCTCAGCCTGTCTTCCTGTGATTCCCAACGTTGAGACATCAAGAAGCAATAGATGGTTGTCAGTTCCGCCTGTGAGCACTGTACATCCTTCTTTGATGAGAGAGGATGCAAGATGAGATGTGTTCTTAACTATCTGTTTTGCATACTCCTTAAACTCAGGAGATAGAGCCTCATCAAATGCCACAGCCTTTGCAGCCATAATTTGAGCAATAGGGCCTCCCATCATGAGTGGACATGCCTTTTCTATGCTCTCCTTAAATTCAAGCTTTGAAAGTACTATACCGCCTCTTGGACCGCGCAAGGTCTTATGAGTTGTTGATGTAACGACATCTGCCCACTTAACAGGATCAAAATCGCCCTCAAATACCTTACCTGCAACAAGGCCTGCAAAATGAGCCATATCAACCATGAGTACCGCTCCGCACTCATCTGCAATCTCCTTCATGATCCTAAAGTTGATCTTACGAGGATATGCGCTGTAGCCTGCAAGAAGGATTAACGGCTTAATCTCATGAGCTTTAGCGCGAATACTCTCGTAGTCCAAGAGGTACGTGTCCTTATCAACGCCGTAGAAGTAAACGTCGAACATCTTACCGCTTACGTTGTGTCTGTATCCGTGCGTAAGGTGACCACCTGAGTAGTAATCAAGCGCTAGAAGGCGCTGTGAGTTAAGCTCTTCACGGAGTTTTAGCATCTGGGCGCGATCTAAGGCATCGATTGATTTAACCCCAAGCTTTTCTATGAATGGAAGCTCAACCTTCTTATGTAGAATCGCATGGTATGCACATAGGTTTGCATCGCTTCCTGAATGTGGCTGAACAAAGGCAAATTCTGCACCGAATAGCTCCTCTGCTCTCTTTGATGCATACGCCTCAATCTCATCGATGTTTTCACATCCTGCATAGAAGCGGTGATATGGAAATCCCTCTGCGTACTTATCTGTAAGTAGATTCCCCATTGCAGCCTGAACATTGATTGACGAATAGTTCTCTGATGCAATGAGCTTTAACGATGAGCGCTGATTGTCAAGTTCATTAACTATGGACTCAGCTATCAATGGTGATTTTTTTCTCACAAGTTCAAGCGATGTGTAATAGTAAAGTTCTTCAAGCGAATATTTTTTTAAATCATCATAGTTTTTCATAAGCTTCGTCCTTATATAATTTTAGTTGTTGATAGGAGATGTGATCTTCTCTCTATATGTGATTCGTCCTTTTGTAAGGTCGTATGGTGACATTTCCACCCTAACCCTATCGCCAAGGATAATCTTGATGTTGTTTTTACGCATCTTACCTGAGATGTGAGCAAGGATAACATGTCCGTTCTGAAGTTGAACCTTGAACTGTGTTCCCCTCATCATTTCAATCACGGTGCCTTGAACTTCAATAGCTTCTTCTTTATCAGCCATATTTTCTCCTTATTTTGCAAGAGCTAAAATGCCGTCAGCAACGTTCTTTGAAGAGACGCTTGCATCAAATGACTTTAATAGCCCCTTCTCCTTGTAGTATGCAATTAGAGGTTCAGTTTGAGCATGATATACCTCAAGACGATGCTTGATTGCATCCTCTTTATCGTCATCTCTCTGAATTAGTGCCTCGCCTGTCTCATCGTCAAATCCTTCCTTCTTTGGAGGGTTGAAAATCACATGGTAGATCTTTCCTGTTGATGGACATACGCGGCGTCCTGAAAGGCGTGTTACAACCTCGTCTGTTGAGATTGCAAATTCAATTGCAGCATCGATGTGAGCAAAGCTCTGAAGATCATCAGCCTGTGGAATTGTGCGCGGAAATCCATCAAGGATAAAGCCATTCTTACAGTCGTCTTCTTTAAGGCGCTCACGAACCATCTGACATGTGATATCATCCCCTACAAGTCCGCCTGATGCAAGGATCTCCTTAACCTTCTTTCCAAGTGGAGTCTCTCTTTTGATATTGTCACGGAACAAGTCACCTGTTGAAATGTGAACAAGTCCTAGTTTCTCTTTAATAATAGCAGCAACTGTGCCTTTTCCTGCCCCTGGAGGCCCTAAAAAAATTAAATTCATAGTGTGTATCCCTTTTATTGATGTATTATAATTTATAATACACGCTTTGAAAAGAATTATAAAGAATAAACTATACTTCTTTTGCCACTTTTTTGATAACGTTTTTAAGTTCATCAAGGGATTGAAAATCAAGGCGTGGATTGAGGAGTGTCGTTTTAAGACATACATCCCCGTCAACCTCAGTTTCACCGATGAAAATACCCAGTTTATGCATAAGATGATGGCGTATATCCTTGTTAAGCTTATCAAGAGTAGCCTTGTCTTTACCGTTTACATACCTGAAGATCACAGCAGAGATTTCAGGATCGTTGTATGCCTTAAAATCACTGTCTTTCTTTAGTGTTTCATAGAAGTGTTTGGCATTATCAACGCACTTTGTAACAATCTCATCAAACCCGTCTTTACCCCTCACCATGAACGATAACATCACCTTAAGCGAATCAAAGCGGCGCGTGGTCTGAAGTCCTTTACTCACAAGGTTATCGTATCCTTCCTCCTCCTCATCCTCTCTGTTAAGGTATACCGCATGGAATGAGAGTGGCGAGAGGTAATCCTTTGTCTTTGTGATGAGGCATGAACAGCTAATTGGAAGTAAGAACATCTTATGAAAGTCAATTGTGATGCTGTCTGACTCCTCTATGCCCTTAAGGCGATCACGGTACTTACCACTCATGATAAGTGCACTTCCGTATGCTGCATCAGAGTGCATATAGATGTTGTATTTTTTTGAAATAGCGCTGATCTTTTCAATCGGGTCTATCGAGCCAAAGTCTGTTGTTCCTACAGTTGCAACAATTAGGTATGGAATAAAGCCGTTAGCGATGTCGCTCTTAATTTTACTCTCAAGATCCTCTACATCCATCCTAAATGCGTTATCAACCTTAACGTGGCGAACATTGTTATATCCCAAACCTAAAAGATGTGAGGCCTTATCGAATGAAAAATGTGAGATCTCACTTGTGTATGCAACAAGCTTTTTACTATAGTCGCCAAGCGGATTGATACGAGCATCAAACTTGAGATTCTCAAGCTTCTTATCACGGGCAAGAAACATTGCAGTAAGGTTCGACTGGGAGCCGCCTGATGTAAATGCACCATCTCCATCCTTATAGCCAAACAGTTCACACATTTTATTAACTACGTGCATCTCAACGTTTGTACTTCCAGGTCCCTGATCCCACGAGTCCATGGACTGGTTGAACGCTGCAATTATGGTCTCTGCGCTAATTCCTTCAACAAGTGTTGGTGAATGAAGATGTGCCATGTAGGTTTTTGATGGTGGAAACACAAGATATGGAAAGACGTTTTCTTTAATCGTCTCGAGTGCCCTGTCAAATCCAAGACCCTTCTCTGGTAGTATTTCAACGCTTTTTACAGCTCTTTTTACACCATCTGGAGTCTCACCTTTGTAGCATAATGAGGTATCAAATGCGTCCTTAAGTGCATTAACTGTCTTTTGAAGTTCGCTTTCAAATACAGCTTTATCTTCCTTTTCATTTGTAAAGAATAGTGTGTCTTTCATCTTCTATCGTTCCTTGATCGTGCAATTAGTATAAATCTTAAGAGGTTAGCAAGGGATGTAAGCGCTGAGGCTACGTAAGTCATTGCAGCTGCACCCAAGACGCTTCTGGCCATATAAATCTCATCGCTTTCGACTATGTGAGTCTCCTCAAGTAGATTTAGCGCCCTTTTTGATGCGTTAAACTCCACAGGAAGTGTAACAAGGTAGAACAATACCGAGAGTGCAAATAGGCATATTCCTACATAGAGTAGTTTTTCTACGCTGAAAATAAGCCCAAGTATTACAAGCCATGGGCCTGCGTTTGATCCGATATTTGCAAGAGGAACAAGGGTCGAACGAAGCACAAGTGGCTTATAGTTTACGCTTTTTTGTACAGCGTGCCCCGCCTCATGACAGGCAACTGCGATTGCCGCAACTGATGAGCTGTCGTAAACCGACTCTGATAGTCTTAACACGTTCTTTGATGGGTCGTAGTGATCTGTAAGGGATCCGCTTACCCTTTCGATTTGAACATCAGCAAGGTTCTTATAGTCAAGTACAATACGAGCCGCCTCTCGTCCTGTAAGCCCTCTTCTTGATGGAACTGCAGAATATTTTGTAAATGTACTCTTTACCTTAATTTGAGCAAACAGAGTCAAAATTATTGTCGGTACCACTAGAATTATGTAATAAATATCGATATACATGCCTTAATTATATATAAATATTGTGCTATTTTCCACATTCGACATTTGAAAGAGATATCTAAATGATATAAAATTTAAAGATGAAATTTTTTGCTCTATCATCGGAACGCTGTTCTTCATACGTAAAACAGGAATGTGAAAAGCTCTCACTTTCTAACATCAACCAGAAACGCGGTGGTGTCTCATTTGAATCATCCCTTCGTGATGCAGAGAGGTTTTGCCTTCACTCATTCTTTTCAACTCGTCTACTTTTAGAAATCGCAGAAAAAGACAATATCACAAGTGCAGATGACATCTATGCCTTTGCATCAACAATTAAATGGGAAGAATGGATATCCTCAAAGGATAAGACATTTTTAATCACAGCAAACTCAGAGGATGCATCATGGTGTAAAAACGCAGCAGGCGTGTCTTTAAAGCTTAAGGATGCAATCTGTGATAGAGAGCGTGAAGTCTTTGGAGAACGATCATCGGTTGATAAAGAGAACCCTGATGTTACATTCCACCTTTTTATAAATAGAAACACAGCAACAATCTATGTGGATTTTTCATCACGCGCCCTCTCAAAGCGCCATTACAGGGTTGAAAATACGCCTGTCTACCTTCAGGAGAACATAGCATCAGCCCTCCTTGCCTTCTCACCTTTTGTTACACTTCTAGAAAAGGACAAGCTCCTCAGCGTTGTAGATCCATTTGTCGGAAGTGGCACAATCCTAATCGAGGCTGCCCTTCTTGCATCAGGATCAGTTCCTGGACTCATTGATAAAGATAGATACGCATTCTTAAGGCTTCCAATATTCAATAAGGATGAATGGGATGATCTTATTCAAATTGAAGAGGAAAACGACAGACGCTCAAAAGATGAATTTAGAAAGCGCAGAGGAGATGTACCAATATTTTTTGGATACGACATTGATGAAAAGATGCTTGATGCTGCAGTGGCTAACGCAAGGAAAGCCGGCGTTGATGAATTTATAAGTTTTCAAAAGAAGGATGCAACAGAACTTACGAAAGATGACATTCCAAAGGGTGCATGCATAGTAACAGATCCACCTTATGGAAAGAGACTTGATAGTGCAAATCTTGTTCCACTCTACTACAAGTTTACAAAGAACCTTGAGAAGATTATAGATGGTGGAAGCCTTACACTCATCACAGTATCGGATGAGCTTACAAACGTAATTCCATATGAGGATAAGAGAGTATTTCATCTACAAAATGGTGCGATAACCTGTAATATCATCAATAAAAAATTTATATCATCAGAGGAGCTAAAAGAGCTTGCACTCAAGAGGGAGGAAGAGCGTAAAAAGAGGCTCTCATCCCCACTTCGACCTCAGGCGCTCTCTTTATTTAACACGCTTGTAAAGAGGAAGAAGGAATTTGATGAGTACTTCAAAACAAAAGGCGTCACCTCATACAGGCTCTATGATGGCGGAATTGTTCCATTCAACTACGCAATCGACATCTTTGATGACCACTTTGCAGTGATTTCTGAATATTCATCAAAACAGGATGATGAGAGACGTAACTCGTTTGAAAAGGTTGATGAACTTAAAAGCATTCTCTTTCGCCTCGGCTTTGATGATGAAAATCACATCTATGTGAAACTGAGAAAGCGTATGGATAAGGGTGAACAGTACACCAAAAATGAGAAAAGCGGTGAAAAGTATGTAATCAAGGAGCACGGACTTAACTTTCTTCTGAACTTTGACACATACATCGATAACGGCTTATTCCTAGACAGTCGCCTATTAAGGGAGAAAATTTACTCACTCAGTAAGGATAAACGCTTCTTGAATCTATTCTGCTACACAGGATCTGCAACTGTCCATGCAGCCTCAGGTGGTGCCCTCTCAACAGTATCTGTAGACTCATCAAACACCTACCTCTCCTGGGCAAAAGACAACATGCGTATCAATGACTTTGACACAATGAACCACTTCTACTATGCAAAGGATGCCATTGAATTTCTAAAGAGCCTTGATAGACGCACAAAGTTTGATCTTGTATTCTTAGATCCACCGACCTTCTCAAACAGCCACTCGAGGAACTCATTTGATATTCAAAAGGATCATGAGTTTATGATTATGCTCATTATGAAACACCTTGAAAGGGATGGAAAGCTAATATTCTGTACTAACTTTAGGGACTTTGAGATGTCAAAGCGCACTATGGATTACTACTCTGTTAAAGAGACATCATCAGAGACTATCGATATCGACTTTAAGGACAGAAAGTACCCTATTCATAAGTCTTTTGAGATCACTCATAAGAGAAGAGTTTACGAGTAAACTCAATATCGTTGTCAACCTGGATTTTTACATCGCGTAAGGATGGGAACTTCTTTACACCTCTGATGAGCTTGTAAAAATCGAGCGTCACCTCTTTATCGTAGATGTCACGATCAAAGTCTATGATGTGCGCCTCAACTGTTACGATATCCATGTTGTCAACAGATGGTCGCGTACCCACGTTAGTTACAGCCATAAAGGCCTCATCATCGATCTTAATGATGGTTGAGTACACGCCAAATGGAATTGATGGCATAGGAGTATTGGACACGTTTGCTGTGGGCATCCCCACTGAGCGTCCGAGTCCTTTTCCGTGAACAACAGTGCCTTTGAATGTATAAAGCGGTGTAAGATTATTAAGCTGTTCTTTTTTCATAGATTTTATAAACAATTATGCCAATAATATAAACTAGTGCTGTAAATCCCCACATGTAGAGATTACCTAAAATAATCGATGGGATGTAACAGATTACAATCACGCATATTGTAAGTATGCTGAGCGCGTTGCCTCCAAATGCCTTGTATGCGCCATCTATATGAGGTGTAGTTCGTCTTGACTTGATAAGCGATGAAATTACTATGACAATCGTTATACATGCAATTAAGGATGCAAGATTCACAAGGAACTCAGTAAGCGATGGTTTTAACGACAAAAGCGATGAGATCAACGCAGAGAGTATGATTGCATAGATTGGTGCATCGTTTTTGTTAACACGTGATAAGAGCTTTGGGAGTTTGTTATCAGATGCCATAGCCTTGATTGCAAGAGCGTTGAGGTACTGAACTACAAGCATTGTTGTGATGAGCGCAAAAAATGCTGAGATTGATATGAGCTTTGAGAGCCAAAGCGATGATGTCATCGATGTCCAAACTGCGGCAAAGAGCGGGATAAAGCGCATTCCTGGATTTTCGATTAGGTATGAGATTGTAACGTGTCCTAGTGTCGCTACAATAATCATTATATAGATTGCCATAACGATGAGCATCGAGATTGCCATAGAACGAGGTACAGTCTTGTTTGGATTCTTGATATTCTCAACCATGAATGCGATGCTCACAACAGAGCCGTACCCTACCATCGCGTTTGGAATTGCAGAGAGAAATCCGAACTTGCCCTTTGCGCCGTTAAAGAACGGTGTGAAGTTGGATATGTTGAAGTTATCGTTTGTAAATGAAACGACTGCAAACGTAATCATTGTGATAAGTAGGAAGAACACGAGAGCCACGTTGAACTTTCCCGTTCGTGAAATCTTAAGCGAGTTCAATAGCGCTGTGATTATAATAGCAGCGATTGCAAGAAGCGTTCTGTAGTTCTGAAATATAGCAAAGCTTACGCTCAAATACGTGCCGATATAGATTGCGGCAAACGCAACTGCAACAAAGTTTGTAACAACATAGCCCCATGATGCAATAAAGCCCCAAAATGGAGAGAGTACACGCGATGGAAATATGTAAACGCCACCTGAGCGAGGATAGCGCACGCTGAGCTCTGCAACCTGTATGCCGTATGAGCCTTGAATTAGTGCTGCAATTATCCATGAGAGTATACTTGATGCTCCAGCATAGTACATGGTCATTCCTGAAAGTGAGTATATGGCTGAGCCTATACAGCCGCCCACAAGTATGCATACTGATGACAGTAAGCCTAGTTTTCCGTCTGTTTCTTTCATAAAATTACCTATTTTAAATTTAATATATCGTTGATTTTATTTGCAAGTGAAAGAATGGCATTCACATCTTCCCACTCAAAGCCCTTCTTGGTTTCGACAGCGTCACTTTCGATGTTCATTATGCTATCAATCATGCTATCAAGCTGCTGTTTCTTGTCCTTAAGCACGGTAAGAGCTGCCTTAATTGGCTTTTTATCACTCGTTGTTGACTGGTATTTTAAAGTAGGCTTTAACGGTGACTTTAAGCACTTTGTAAGGTCGATTTCCTCCCCAAATGTTGGAGCATATGCGTTGAGTTTAAGCTCGTTTATAATAAAATCCTGGAAGTATAGAGCTGATGATTTTTCGCCGTGTACTACAAACACCTGCTTTAAACGCTTATTATCAAAAGCTTTAAGCCAATTTATAATTCCGCTTTGATCCGCATGACCCGAAAGCGTTGAAAACTGTTCGATTCTTGCTTCAACCTTGATCTTTTCACCAAAGATAGTAACAGTCTTAGCACCATCAACGATTGAACGCCCTAGAGTGCCACCAGCCTGGTATCCTGTAAAAAGAATGGTGCTCTCCTTCCTCCAAAGGTTGTACTTTAGGTGATGCTTGATGCGACCTTGTGAACACATACCGCTTGCTGAGATTATCACAACAGGATGAGGAAGCGTATTTATCGACTTAGACTCCTCAACATCTCTTGCAATATGGAGCGATGGGAATGAAAGCGGGTTTTCACCCTTCTTGATAAGATCACGTGTCTCCTCATCAAAGTTATCAGGATTTTCATTCTGAAATACAGTTGTAGCCTTGATTGCCATAGGTGAGTCAACATACACAGGAACCTGATATGGAAGTAGCTTATACATGTCGATAAGCTTAAAGAGGTAGAGGATCTCCTGGGTGCGTCCTACGGCAAACGCAGGAATCACAAGGTTACCCTTTTTCGCAAATGTTTCATCAACAAGGCGGGCAAGTCGCTCCGCCCTCTCTCTTGATGTTATATGCTCTGATGATACCTTATGAAGTTCATCGCCATACGTGCTCTCTGTGAGCACTATATCTGCATCTTTGATAAAGGTTGGACTGTTTTTGATAAGCGGTTGATTGAGGTTACCAAGGTCCCCTGAGAATACAATCTTAGTCTCCTTACCCTTTGAGTTTATAAACACCTCAATACTTGCAGATCCTAAAAGGTGCCCGGCATCAACATAGCGTACGCTGATATAATCGTTGATTTTTAAAAGCGTGTTGTACTCAACCTCTTGAAATAGGGCAAGCGTGTTATCAACATCGATGGTGTCATACATTGGCATGTATTCTTCATCAAGGCTTCCACGTTTACTTTTACGTCGTGTCCACTCCGCTTCTATCTCCTGAATGTGTGCAGAGTCGTAAAGCATAATCTCAGAGAGGCGAGTTGTAGATGGAGTTGCATAGATTTTACCAGTAAAGCCATTCTTTACAAGAAGTGGTAGTCGTCCTGCATGGTCAGTATGAGCGTGAGTGAGGAGCACAAAGTCTATGGATTTTTCATCAAACGGGAACTCCCTGCTCTTATCAAGCTCTGCATCCTTTCCTTGAAACATTCCTGCATCCACAAGGAACTTAAAGCCTTCAGCCTCAACATAGTAACACGAACCGGTTACGCACTGAGATGCGCCACAGAATTTAATTTTCATCGGATGAGTCCAAGTATTTATATGCAGCGGATACGTTCTGCTTTACAAATTCACCGCTTCCGTTGCGTCCAAGATAGACATCCTCGCCGTATACTAAGCGGCCTCTTAGGTAGGTCATCTTAACCTTTCCGATTAGAGTTCTACCCTCATAGATGCTATATCCTGATGCGCTCTGGATTGTATTCTTTGTGACTTTCCAGCTGGCTTCTGGATCAAAGAGCACTATGTCTGCATCACTTCCGATGTGAAGTGCGCCCTTCTTTGGATAGAGGCCAAAGAGCTTTGCAGGGGATGTTGAGATAAGGTTGACTATCTGCTGCATGTTGAGAAGTCCACCAGTTGCCGCGTATGTTGAAAGAAGGGACGACATCTCTTGAGATCCAGGAACGCCCGGATATGTATGTCTACAGTCATCGCCTGTCTTTAACTTCTGCTCTGCAGTAAAAGCACAGTGGTCAGTTGCAACAACGTTTATATCGCCATCCTCAAGTGCCTCTGAGAGTGCCGCATTATCCTTCTTACTCCTAAGCGGTGGAGTCATAATTGCAAGTGCACCTGACTTTCCAACAAGCAAGGACTTATCTGCAAAGAGGTATGTAGGCGTTGTTTCAATGAATATCTTTGCACCCTCTTCTCTAAGGTCATACACCTCCTCAAGGCCTGCCTCTGATGATACATGAACTATGTATAGTGGCATCTTCTCCTGAAGGGCAATTTCACCAAGTGCTCTAATTGCCAGGGCCTCAGCCTTACTTGGACGAAGAAGTGGATGACTTGTAGGTTTAAACGAACCCTGCCAACTCCTCTCAGTCTCCTCAATAATCTCGTTATCCTCGCAGTGTGCCGTGATGAGAATCTTGTTTTTCTTTGCAAACTTAAAGAGTTTAACAAGCTCCTCCTTGTTCTCGACAAGATACCCTACGTTTCTATATGTTGTGAAGATCTTAATAGTGCGGATGCCGAATGATGCAAGCTCTTTAAGCTCCTTTTCCGTGGTTTTACCAACATGGTACACGCCCTGATGCAAGGAGAAGTCTACAACCATTCCACCATCCTTCATCTCTTTGATACGATTCTCAGCACATTCCTTAAGAGAATGAACCTTATCATCATCTGCAAAGTCGATGACCGTAGTAATACCGCCTGTGATTGCACATCTTGAGCCTTCCTTGAAGCTGTCTGCAGTCACTGTACCACGCGATACAAGGCCGTAGTGCGTGTGAGCATCAATAAACCCTGGGAGCACTAAAAGGCCATCTGCGTTGACAATTTCAGTGTCTGGTGGAAGAAGTGATAGCGGAATGTTTTTTGCAGTCCTTAATATCTTTCCATCCTTTACAAGGATGTCTTCTCGTCTTGACCACTCTGTATCTACTATTAAACCATTTCTAATTAAAAGCATTGATTCCATATGTAAAAATTATAGCATATTTGTTTTTAAATAGGCAAACCAAATAGGCTGATTATTATCATATTGCCTGTTGCTTTAAATCCCCTCTCACGCTCTACAATTCTCAATCGAGTCTTGTTGCATACTGGATATTAAATAAAATTTGTTATGAATTTTAAAGAAAGAAGCCGAAGGTGGGAGTTGAACCCACGACCTATTCATTACGAGTGAATTGCTCTACCACTGAGCCACTTCGGCGCATTGACTTGTAGTGGATGCTGTTTTTATGGGCCCAGTAGGGCTTGAACCTACGACCCACGGATTATGAGTCCGTTGCTCTAACCGACTGAGCTATAGGCCCTAAAACAACTTTACTATTATATAAATATTATAAAGATAATGTCAAATACTACCAGAGCTCAATATGAACAGAATACTGGTTTGTCATAAACTCATATCCGAACCCCAAAAGTATGTCTACAACCGAGGTTGAGAGAAAGAATGTGGTGTTAAGTCCAACGTTGAGCTTATCAAGAGATGTAAACGGAGGCGTTGAGTAATTGTCGTAGATTCCTCCGTTTCTACTAAAGTTGTCCTTCTGTCCTACAAGGATGTTAAGCACAAAGCCTGGACGTAATAATCCACCCTGATTAATAAACGAGAAGATCAATGATGCGCGTATAAGATAAAAGTCGCTCACTATAGTATTGAGTGGATATCCGGGCATCCCGTCTATTCCTGCGTAGTCTATATCATTCTCGTGTTTATCGCTTGGGCGTCTGGATATGGATGAGCGTGCATCAAGACCTAGTATAATGTTTGGATGAACCTTAATAGAGCCATCTAGAGCAAATGAAAGCGAGTACGGCACCTCTGTGTTTGAAAGTACACCGTCGTTAAATATGTTAAGGTCTGTACCGACAAATGCGTTAAATCCAACACGATAGCTTGTGTTGAGGCGAATCCTCTTTCTCTCCTCATTTCCAACGTAGCTTTTTATAGTTATAAACGGCATGAGCATGCGCTCTCTTCTTAAAGCACTTGTGCCTGATTTTCCAAACTTAGTGTAGTCGAGGCCTGTTTCGAGTTCAAAATGTGCAATTGGGTATAAGAACCCCACGCGTGCGCTTAAAAGCACACCGTAGTTCATAGAGCGGAACTTGTTTCTATCAAACATTGAGTAGTTGGGGTTGCCTGAGTATAGCACGATGTGCGGAGATACAAAACCTACGATTATGTTTGGGGTGTTCATGAAATGCGTGTATGCAAAATCAAGCTTGTCTTCCTTTAAGAGTGACTTAGTCATAAGGTGGAGCGAGAGGGAATCAAGCGATGTCTTTGGATTAAAGAGGTACGTATATCGAACTCCCACCGTGTAGAGCTGTGTAAACGATGCAGGAAGATCACTATTTGTATTAACAAGATTAATCGCAAAGGCAGTATCCGCATAAAGTGATAGCTGATGTCTTCTAAATACAGGAAAGTCAAAGATTATCTCAAGCTCATTCCCCGCACGCGTTTTATTGATGTTGTAGTAGAGCACGGATGCGCTATGGAATGACGAAAGTGCCTCAATCTTTTTAGAGAGCTTATAGAGGTTAGTCTCGTTAAGTTCAAGTCCCACATACGATTTAAATTCATCGTAAAAGAGGTTTGAAACGCCCTCTTTGTACCTTTCATTGCCATTGATCTTAAGGCTTGTGATGGTGAGGTTTGAAAGCGTTTTATAAACCCCATGTTTCTTATCAAAATCACTCTCAAGTTGATCCTCAGTCTCATCTCTCGACACTAGCTTGAGTTTTTCAGCCATAATCTTAAACTGATCCTCATAGCCCTTAACCTGTTCATCGGATGAGTCTATGATGTCAAACGCCTCTGTAAAGCTCATTGTAGCGTAGTTTGTGGTGTCGTAGAACACGTAGACATCAGATGAATCCTTGATGAAGTTGATATCGTATGAGCTTATGTCACGAAGCGTTGAGATCTGGTTTACTATGTCTGAAAAGGAGCTTGTACCATTCTTGAGCTTTGTTTTAAAATCCCTCTCCTTTTCGTTGTTGATAAACCCGTTTGTGCAATCTGATGAGATGATAAAGTCGGGATGAAATTCATCGATTGCTACATCAACAGGCATGTTATTGTTAACGCCGCCATCCACGCAGTAATGACCATTTACGTAGAACACAGGAAACGCCATTGGGATCCCCATACTGGCTCTGACAGCCTCAGAGATATGACCGCCCTTAAGCACCACAGTTTCCCCATTTGTAATATCCGTGGCAACCGCCCTATATGATCGTGGGAATTCATCAAAATTCGAGATATTATTAACCTTTGCAAATAGGAGGTTGAACAGGTTGAGCACCTTGATGTCCCCAACAATTCCTGTGCTTCCAAGGATGCCGTTGTCGTCTATCGAAAGCGTAACCTTAGGCGCCATGTCACTTGAGTCCTTCACCATGGGAACGTTTGTGTTAAGCTCAAGGTTGTTTACAGCAGATGGTATGTCGTACTTTGCTATTATATCAAGCATATCATCAGAGCTATATCCTGCTGCATAGAGCATTCCGACGATTGCACCCATAGATGTCCCAACAACATAATCTACAGGGATCTTGTACTTTTCAATCATCTTAATTGTTGAAATATGAACGTACCCTCGGGCGCCTCCTCCTGAGAGTACAAGTGCAACTTTTGGGCGCGCAAAACACTCTAGAGACACAATAAGCATAAAGAAAAATAGAATTATCTTTTTACACTTCATTTAGAAAACCTACGACTATTTTTACCATATTTCAAGGCTTATAGACACTTTCTTTTCCATAAATTCATAACCAGCCCCTACAATCAAATCACCGATGAAGGAATGAAGAGTAAAGTAGGCACCAATTCCAACATTTAAGCTTTTCATGTTCATAAAAGGTGTAAAATTACCTCTGTAGGCAGAATACGGATGCTGATCAATTGAATCCTCACCAGCATTAACTAAACCTATTATGTATTCATCGTAATCTGCTCTGATTTTATCGTGTGAACCAATTGCGAGACGAATCATAAACCCAGGCGTTGCTGCATCGTTTAAAGATAGCGGTAACATTAAGTTTAGAGAAAAGAGGTAGTAATCAAGCGCGTGATCCTGAAGTGAAAATCCTGGCATTCCCTTAACTGTTCCATAGGTGTAGTAAGACGTGTCAAGATCCAGAGCCCTTCTTGATGATGCAGCCTCAGCGTTAAATCCAAGGGTGCAATAGTTATGAACTCTCCATGTACCTTCAGCTCTAATCTGGAATGAATATGGGAATACTGTACGTTGTGTAAAGTTCGCACCAAGAAGATCATTTCCAAAATCAACGCCAACATCTGCATTCAGCTCCACTCTGTATCCTGTGTTAAAATCAAGAACGTGATAGTCCTTTCTTCCAAATACTGTTGTAAATTCAAAGAAAGGTTTTAATGTATATATCCTATCTGCAACAAAGAAGTCACTAAATTGATGTCCAGTACCAAAATATCTGAAATCAAGGCCAAGGGACATAATAAGCGAATTGAACTTATTCACATAGCCGTAGCTTCCACTCAAGGCAGCGCCATAGTCGTACATGCTGAATGAGTTTGTAATATTAAATAATCCATTGAGAGCCGACTGACCAGCATAGAGTGTCAACTTTGGCGAGAGGAACATCACAAACTTTTCATCCCTCTTAAACACGTTTGTATAGAAAACTGAGAGACAATTATTCTTCAAATGGGCATCTGTTGAGAATGTTGTGCTTATGCTATCCATGTTAGTTTCTGGAGAGATCATATACTTATACCCAAGTTTAACCTCAGGAAGGAATGAAAAACCGAATTGATCCAAAACGTTTTTATTGCCACTAGAATTACCGCTTTGCGGCCTTGTCATTTGAAGTGAAAGATTAAGATCTGCATCCAAATAGATGTTATGTTGACGTTGTGGTGGAAAGTCAAACTTAATCTCAAGCTGATTTATCTCAGGTGTAATTGCATTGATGTTGTAATAAAGGTGCGACATTCCATAGAAGCCCTGAACATCCCGTATGGTTTGTTCGAGCTCAAGCGTGTTTTTATCATCAAGAGTTACTCCCTTATACTTTGAGAAGATGTCGTATAACTCATCATTGATTCCCTGTCTGTAGCGCTCATTTCCTGAGACAACGAGGGTTGAAATGCGTGGATCATCAAGAATTTGATAGTAACTTCTTCCCGTAGGATCTATTGATAATCCCATCCCTTTAAGCCTTTCTGCAAGCTCTTGAAATCCAGTTTCTTTTAACTTTGCATTCTCATGTGCCTGAGCTAATATATCCTCAAACTCTGAAAATGAGGCTGTTCCAAACTTTGATGTATCGTATTCAATAACAAGATCAGAAAGTGATGTGATCTTCCTCTTAACCTCATCAGATGTGGCATTCCCAAGCGCCATCGCCTGGTTTACAACGTCAAAAACCCCAATTGTACCTTTATCAAGACGTGATCTTATATCAACGCCCTGCTCATTCTTATAACGTGCGGCTGTACAGTCTGAAACTATGATAATATCCGGTTTAAACTCATTGATTGCGGTGGCGATAGGAACGTTCTCCTTCACTCCGCCATCCACAAGGTACCTGTTGCCAACCTTGAACACAGGAAATGCCACAGGAATGCTCATGCTTGCCCTCATCGCTTCAACTACATGGCCGCGTTTGAGTGGCACAACCTCGCCTGTATTGAAGTCTACAGCAACGGCTCTGAATGCTCTGTAAAATTTATCAAAATCATCCACATTTGACACACGTCGCATCAGCCTGTTTATCACATTAATCACAAGGGTGTCATCAACAAAGCCTGTCCTTGACGTAATACCATTTTTATCAAAGCCTATGCCGATGTTATTGTTATCAAATACGGTGTCGGTAGTCAGCGCGTAGTCCTGAAGATTGACGTTGAACACTGAGTTTACTACATCTGCATTCCTCACAGCGTTTACAATGTCAGAAGCGCTATAACCTGCAGAATACAATCCACCAATGAGGGCACCCATCGATGTTCCTACAACGTAGTCTACAGGGATACCGTACTTTTCAAGAAGTTCAATCGTGGCGATGTGAACATAACCCTTTGCGCCCCCTCCTGCAAGCACTAGTGCAACAGTTGGTCTCTTTTCATCCGCAAATGCATTCAATGAAACAACAAGACATAAAATTATACTAAGTAAAATCTTTGATCCTCTTTTCACGCCTTCACCTTTCCCTCAAGTTTTGTACCAACAATCGATGGATAACCATTATAAAACGCCTTGTAATCCGTTTCAGCCTTACCCTGAAGCTGAAGTCTCTTTATATATAAGTATCCGCCATTTAAAGACACCTTTAGTCCGTTTTTCTTATCAAACTCTTTAACTATCCCCAAGTCGCTACTACTGGTCTCTGCATCCTGAAACGATGCTTCTGTTATTATCAGAACCTTGCCGTTAAATGTGCATCTCATGCGTGGAAAGACGACATACGCCCTTATCTTTCTCTCGATTATCTTGCCGTTTTCGGAAAAATCGATTAATCCCTCATCTTTTGAAATTAAACCGGAGTATGTTGGTGTTCCTTCCTGTTTTTTATACTCAAAGTCTGGGTAGCATTCAATGAACTTTTCAATTAAGTTTTTTGAGCGTCTCCTAATCTTATCAGATAGCGTGATGTAGTTATCAGAAAAATCAATATCGACACTCTCCTTAAGGATTATATCCCCCTCATCCATTCCAAGCGATATAGTCTGCATAACGATATCAGTCTCTTCAAGGCCGTTAAGGATCGCACTCTGAATTGGAGATGCCCCTCTGAACTGAGGAAGGCTTGATGGGTGAATGTTAAATGTGCCTCCCTTAAAGATAGAGAGGAACTTTTCGCCAAATATGCGTGAGAATGAGAATGAAATGAGCACATCATAGCCGTCTTTTTGGATCTCTTCACGCTCAGCCTTCAATAGGTGTTCAACCTCGTAGAATTTAACGCCATTTTTTATCGCCCACTCTTGTATTTCATTAACCTTTACTTTTCGTCCGCTCTGTATCGATTTTGTTGTAAGAACGGCATCAGGATTGAGCGCATCAATCACATCAAGCGCAATCGAATCGTTTGATGCAAAGAGTACCTTAATCTTGCTTCCGTCCTTTCCTATCATATGAGCTTTAAACCCTTAAGTAGGCGCTTGTTTTTACGCCTGAACTCAGAGAGTGCCTCACGCTCCTCATCATCACTTAGGTGTGATATAAAAGTCTTTCCGTTAAGATGATCATTTTCGTGTTGGATTGCACGTGCAAGCAGTCCGTCAGCCTTAACTATAAAACTACGGCCATTAACATCCTTTGCAGAAACTGTGACGCGTGATGGACGATAAATATCCCTAAATACGTTTGGAAACGACAAACATCCTTCGTTGTATGGAACGTTATCATCACTTGTCTCTATAATCTCGGGATTGATGAATGCAAGCCTTTCACCTTTTGTTCTTGTATCTATAACAAATATCCTCTTATCAACGCCAACCTGATTTGCAGCAAGCCCCACGCCGTTGTAATTATCCATAGTTTCGAACATCTCTTTTATAAAACTCTTAAGCTCGTCGTCAAACTTTGTTACAGGAGAGAGCGTCTTACTCAAAAGCGGATCTGAACCGTATACCATATTCAACATAGTTTAATTATATGAAACTCCATGAAAAAATTGAATTTAGAACGCGTAAAAAATTTGTATTTTTGGATCTTCTGTCAAATTCTATTGATGCGAGTGTATTTTTTCAAAGTTGTATGCAGACTCACACATGTCGTAAACTGTCCTTTTTGCACTCCATGAGAGTAGTAGTTTTGCTTTCTCTGCAGAAGCATACGATACTGCAATATCGCCTTTTCGTCTCTCTCCGTAGACTGCCTTACACTTTCCGCCTGTGATCTTGTTAAACGTGTCAAGAAGCTCTTTTACACTCACGCCCTCACCTCGTCCAAGGTTTATAGCGCATGGGTTCTCAGGAAGCGTTTCTATCCTCTCAAGCGCAGCAACATGGCCTTCTGCTATGTCCATAACGTGGATAAAATCCCTAATACAGGTGCCATCCTTAGTGTCGTAATCACTGCCAAATACTGTGAGAACGTCAAGCTTCCCTGTGGCAACGCGGGTCATATACGGCATGAGGTTATTAGGACGCCCATTTGGATTTTCACCAATGAGCCCACTTTCGTGTGCTCCAACTGGGTTAAAGTACCTTAAAAGTACTGATCTAAACTTTGGATTTGCTTTTGAGATGTCGCTAAGGATCTTTTCAATC
>CAMDZB010000015.1 GCA_945910645.1 uncultured Spirochaetaceae bacterium
CTACAACGGATATAAATCCATCCTCATCGATGAATCCTACGTCTCCTGTGTTCATCCAGCCGTCTTTTAAGACTTCATCCGTTGCGCTCTCGTTTTTGTAGTAGCCCTTCATCACGCTGTCGCCTGATACGCAGATGTCACCGCGTTCACCTGTTTTTGCAAGAGTGCCATCTTCCTTGACGATTCTGCATTCTACGTATGGAGCAACGCGTCCTACAGTGCCGTATTTGACTGAATTAGGGAGGAATGGTGTACATGCTGAGATAACAGGACCTGTCTCTGTCATGCCGTAGCCCTGAACTACCTTAACTCCAAGTGCGTTGAAGAACTTCTGCATCTTGATATCAAGAGCGGCTCCTCCCACCACGATGAAGTCAGGATTACCCATGGTCTTTCTGACTTTTGGGAACACGATGAGATCAGCAATCTTATATGGAATGTAGTTCTTAAGCTTTGTGGAGAATGGAACCTTGTGATATCCATCGCCGAGCATGTTAATACGGGCGGAAATACCGTTGTCAAACAGCTTCTTAACAAAGGCGCCCTTTGCGTTGATCGCAGCCTTGATCTTCTTTTGGAAGCTTCCAAGGATTGCAGGCACAAGAAGTAGGAATGACGGCTGTACCTCAATAAGGTTAACGGGGAAGTTTTTAAGCATAGAAGCGTTGCCCTTACGAGCATCGGTGAAATACACTGCATCTGCACAGATCAAGCTGTGATAGAGCATCACAGTATGCGCAAAGGCATGGTCTGTTGGTAGAATCACAACAGTTGATAGCTCATACGGCTTGAACGAGAAGAGCTTCACTGCAACAAAAGCGTTTGTGTAGTAGTTCTTCTGCATGAGCATTACGCCCTTAGGGTTGCCAGAGGTGCCTGATGTGTATGAGATAACACAGACGTCATCTTCCTTAACCTCATCGATCATGGCATCAACCTTTTCAGGATTCTGATTGATGATATCCTTGCCGATTGAAAGTGCATCTTTGAGGTAGAAGAGGTTGTCCCCGTCGTAATAGCCGAGCTCTCCAATTCGGTCGTCTTTAAACTGGGACTTCTCATCGAGGAATAAGAGCTTTACCTTTTTATCAAGTGCCTTTAGCGCCTCGTGAGTCTTTACAGCTGTGTTTGATGAGAATATAACAAGATCAGCATCGCTGTGTTCGATACGGAATTGTATCTCAGGAATTGTGAGTTTAACAGAGAGGGGAACAGAGATACACCCTGCTTTCATCACACCCATTTCGGCTTCCATCCATTCTGGGCGTCCTTCGGCAATAAGAACTGCTTTACTTTCTTTCTGAACGTTGAGCTTGAATCTTAAGAAGGCTGCGATTGCGGAGCTTTTTTCATCAACTTCTTTAAACGAGTCAGCCTTCCAACCCTCGTTGGTTTTTCTGTACATGTATGGATGATCGCCATACTGTTCTCTTGCCACCTTTAACAGTTCAATGACCGTTCTTTTTTTGTATATTGATGTGTCCATAAATTGGGTATATTTTATTAAAAAGGTCTCTATTTTACAATATAATCTAATTCCTTAAGCCTTGACGATAATCAATGCTCTAATGTAAAATATCTGCTGATACTTATAATAAAGAGAGAAGAGACAATGTCAGGTCATAGTAAATGGGCAACAATTAAACACAAGAAAGGTCTTGCAGACGCAGCAAGAGGACAGAAGTTTACAAAGCTTATTAAGGAAATTTCAGTGGCAGCTAAAATGGGCGGTCCTGATCCAGATTCAAACGCACGCCTTAGAACTGCAATCCTTAAGGCTAGAGCAGAAAACATGCCAAAAGACAACATCACCAAGGCTATTAAGAAAGGTTCTGGTGAACTTGGAGACGCAGTTTTCTACGAGCTCACATACGAGGGTTATGCACCAGGCGGAGTTGCTGTGATCGTCGACACTCTTACTGATAATAAAAACAGAACAGCGGCAGACGTAAGATCAACTCTTACAAAGCTTGGCGGATCACTTGGGGCTACAGGATGCGTGTCTTACATGTTCCAGACTAAGGGTATTATCACATACGATTCAACAAAGTATACAGAGGAGCAGATTTTCGAGCCTGCACTTGAAGCTGGTGCTGAAGACGTTGCTACAGATGATGATGTGATCGTAGTTACCACAGATCCACAGGATTTTGCATCAGTTCTTGAAGCACTCCAGGCAAAGGGATTTGAACAGCTCAGCGCTGATATCGAGAGAATTGCAGACCAGAAGGTTGCACTCGATAAGGAGAAGGCAAAGAAGGTTATGAACATCATCGACCGTCTTGATGAGCTTGACGACGTTCAAAAAGTTTCGTCTAACATCGAACTTCCAGACGATTACGATGGTGAGTAATGCGAATTCTTGGTGTTGATCCAGGGCTGGCTAATACAGGATGGAGCGTTGTTGAAACAGACGGCAACAGGTATAGCGTTGTTGAATACGGCGTTATCAAAACATCCACGGAAGATGAGACGGTCAAACGAATCAGCACCATTTCGTCTAAAATTGTAGAAATAGCAAAACAATTCAACTGTACAGGGTGCGGAGCTGAGGATATATTCTTCACAAAGAACGTGTCATCTGCAATCAGTGTTGCAAAGGTAATCGGCGCGTTCTCCGTATCCCTATTTAAAGAAAACATCGACGTCTGCCTATTTACACCAACCGAGATTAAAAAAGCGATTGTAGGGGTGGGAGGGGCAGACAAAGAGCAGATTAGAATGATGGTTATGGTCACCACAGGCATGAAGGATAAAATCAAGAGCGATCATGCTGCAGACTCAGTTGCTGCGGCGATCACTTACTGTGCAACATTCAATATGAGAAACGCTATAAAAGGATAAGTTTATTATGGTTTTTTCTTCGGTTTCTTTTCTATTCTTTTTCTTGCCTGCGGTTGTGTTGTTTTCATCTGTAACAAAGAACATTAAAATTAAAAACTATATCTTATTAGTGTTTTCAATTTTATTCTACACGCTCGGGGGGGGGTACATTTGTTTACCCTTCTTGTTTCGGTTTGTATTAATTATGTATGCGGATTACTTTGTGGAAAGAAAGAAGCAAAGCATAAGCGGATAGTTTTAAGCATCGGCATTGCTTTAAACGTTCTTATTTTATTTTTTTATAAGTATTTAGGCTTTTTCGTAAAAATTCTTTCAATTATATTCAGTTTTCAAAATCCTCAAATAAAGGTCTTGTTACCGATTGGGATTTCGTTTTATACATTTCAAGGGATGTCGTATCTTATTGATGTTTATAGGACACCGGAAATAAAGCAAAAGAATTTTTGCTATCTGCTCTTATATATAATGTTTTTCCCACAATTGATTGCCGGTCCCATAGT
The DNA here is from genome assembly GCA_945910645.1 of uncultured Spirochaetaceae bacterium. GTDB lineage: Bacteria > Spirochaetota > Spirochaetia > Sphaerochaetales > Sphaerochaetaceae > UBA9848. Next base: position 3,345 of record CAMDZB010000015.1, read on the forward strand.
TAGATACTCTGATATTAATAAACAATTCTACAATAGAGATATAACACTTGATAAATTTATATATGGACTTGAAAGATTTATTATAGGTCTTTCAAAAAAAGTGCTAATAGCAAATGTACTCTCAGAAGTCTCTTCGTATATTTTTGGATTGAATTATGCTAAATATACGTGTTTTTATGCGTGGATTGCATCTGTAAGTTATGCTCTTCAAATTTATTATGATTTCTCGGGTTACAGTGATATGGCTATTGGACTCGGCAGTATGTTTGGATTTACATTTGAAGAAAATTTTGATTATCCGTATATAGCAAGTTCTTTTAAAGAATTTTGGAGAAGATGGCACATATCTTTGTCGTCTTGGTTTAGAGATTACGTTTACATTCCTCTTGGCGGAAACAGAAAAGGGAAGAGTAGGACAATTTTTAATGTGCTTTTTGTATTCTTCCTAACCGGTCTGTGGCACGGTGCGTCATGGAACTTTGTATTGTGGGGAATTATAAATGGTGTGTTGGTTGTGTTGTGTGATATAAGTGGAAGTAAAAAGAGAGAGAACAAAATTCATAATAAGTTGTTTTCAATTGTTGTTTGTTTGATAAAACACGTATTAACGCTTGTCGGAATAATTGTTTTGTGGTTATTGTTTGATAGGTCGAATGTTTTCTTACAGGTTGTGCTTAAAATGTTTGGCATTAACTTTACATCTCTTGGTATTTTTATACAGCCGTATCAAAAGTTTGTAAACACGCCTCTTCTTAAAGAATTGCTGTCAATTGAATTTTGGCTTTCATTCTGTTTTGGGATATTTTTCTGTTTTCCGTGGAAAAGGAAATTACAATTTATAATACTCCAGGACGAAAGGGTAAAAATTGTATGTGAATGCACCAAGTATCTTATTTTGTTTGTACTGTTGTTTTTTTCTGTTTTGTCTGTTGCGAATGGAGCGTTCAACCCGTTTATATACTTTAGGTTTTAAAGGATAGATATGAAAGTTTTGAAGATAATTTTTATTGTAATATGTTTACTCTTTCTTCTTCTTCCGTTAGTGTTTTTTGATTTTCATTCGGAAATTTCAATAGAAGAAAACAAAATGTTGCAAAGATTTCCAAAGTTGTTTAACAACAGAGAATTAAATAAAAACTTTAGGACAGAGTTAGTATCGTATGTTGACGATCGTTTCGGGGCGAAGAAAACGTTTAGAAGAATATATTCCTCTACAATTGAACCGATTGCTCCAAAAAGAACCGGAAACGTGGTTGGTGGGGATGGTTTTGTTTTTTCTATGGATGAAATTGAAGCCTTCCTGAATGTAGCGGATTATTCTGATGAAGATGTGGAAACTGCAATTAGAGTTATAAAAAAGAAACAAGAATATTGTAATAAAAACGGCATTAAACTTATTGTTCTGATTGCACCTTACAAACACAATGTTTATCCCGATAAAGTTCCATATCAACAGCCCGAAGGCGAAACTCTATCCAAAAGAATTGTTAATAAAGCAAAAGAAGAAGGATTAGATATTATATACCCGGTCGAATATTTAAGAAAAGAAAGAAACAGAATGGATTATCCCATTTACTATGCCACCGACAATCACTGGACAAATATCGGAGCTGAGTGTGTTTTTGAAGAATACATACTTCCGGGATTAAAGGCAATCTCTTTTAATAAAATGCCGTCTGAATTTGAATATAGTTATTTTTTTTATAAATCTGATGATGTAAACGATAAAAAGGAAACGATTAAAATTAACAGTAAAACAATAGGATGGGATGTGATTCCTAAAACAGGAATATGGAACGATTATTATACCACAACGCGTTATGTTGAAAATCAAAATATAGGCGGTGATGTGCTTGGAAATTTTTACCATTTATACATGACTACAGAAAGCAAGTTTAATCCAAATGGACCAAAAGCAATAGTATTTCGTGATTCGTTTTTTCATTATGACACAGAGCGTTCTCCTATTAAAGCAAAATTCTTAGCCCCTTTTGTTTCATCATATTTTTCAAAAGTTGATTACGTGTGGACTGCAGGACGTGGCTGGCTTTCTCCGATTGCAAAGAAAAATACAGATGAATATATCAGTGATTTTAAGCCGGATGTTATCATTTGGGAAATGTATGAGGAATATGTTCCATACTTAACAAACGAGAATAACATCTTTTAATTATTTCTTTTGATTAAATACTGATAATCACTTTTGTATCATTGATAAATAACCTACGATAATTTATAGTTTTAATTATGATTAACTCAATCGAGGGACACCTTACATCGCTTTCTCTTACGGATGCTAACATTTCAACAGGAAGTGGCATTGAATTTTCCATAATGATTTCAGGTCAGACCTCAAGCGCAATTGCACCGTACATCGGCAAGGATGAAAAGATTAAGCTCTACACGATCCTTATTCACCGTGAGGATACAATGAAGCTTGTCGGCTTTAAGGATAAGCTTGAAAGGGAACTCTTTGAGGAGCTAACTAGCATCTCGGGAATTGGAACCAAACAGGCACTTAAAATACTCTCAGGATTCTCAAGCCGCGAATTCATATCACTTCTTGATAAGGGCGATGTTAAAAGACTCGCAACAATCCCAGGGCTCGGACTTAAAACTGCACAGAAAATACTCATAATGCTTCGAGAAAAGCTTGTGGAGATCGAGACTGTATCTGCACCAGTTACTCGTGTCTCATCGCCTGCGCTTGTGCCATACATCGACATCATCGCATCGGTAAGCGAGATGGGATACCAGAAGGATGAGGTAAAGGAGGCGCTTGAAAGACTCCTTGAGGTCAATAAGGATGAACTGAGGGGGTTAAACGACACGGAGAGGGAAAAGAAGGTGTTCTGCCTCTTGCTTTCGGAGCTGTCTAATGGATAAAGAGTCGATAATGTCGGGTACACTCCAAGAGGAGGATAAGGGGCAGGAGAATATACTAAGGCCCACAACGCTATCGTCATTCATGGGGCAGGAGAAGGTCAAGTCAAACCTCAGGGTGTTTGTTGATGCTGCTAAGAAACGAGGCGATGCACTTGATCATGTGTTCCTCTCTGCGCCTCCAGGGCTTGGTAAAACCACGCTTGCAGGGATTATTGCAAACGAGCTTGGAGTGCCAATTAGGTATACATCAGCGCCAGTTCTTGAAAAGCCAAAGGATCTTGCCGGAATCCTTACAAACCTTACTGAAAACAGCGTATTTTTTATAGATGAGATCCACCGTTTACGCCCATCTCTTGAGGAGATGCTCTACATTGCAATGGAGGACTTCGAACTCGACTGGGTTGTAGGACAGGGGCCATCTGCACGTACTATGAGGGTGCCTCTCTCTCCATTTACGTTAATCGGTGCAACCACAAAGGCAGGAGGAGTATCATCGCCGCTCTATTCACGTTTTGGAATAACAATCAGGCTTGATTTTTACACGCCATCAGAGCTTTCTGAAATCATCATGCGTAATGAAAAGATACTTGGCATTGAGTTTACTCCCGACGCCATCGAAATGCTTTCAACAGCATCCCGTGGAACGCCACGAATTGCAAATAGGCTCATCAAGCGCCTTAGGGACTTTGCATCATCTGAAGACACAACGGTTGTTGATAAAACCCTACTTGAAAAAGCACTAAAACGCCTTGAGATCAACTCAATCGGACTTGAGGCTCAAGATCTTAACATCCTACGAAACATAATCAAATACTACGGCGGCGGACCTGTGGGTGCAGAAACCATCGCAATCTCAATTGGGGAGAGCATAGACACGCTTGAGGACTTCTACGAGCCGTATCTCATCCAATGCGGATTTATTAAAAGAACACCTCGTGGCAGAGTTGTCACAGACAAAGCATACAAATTACTCGGCGAAAATGGAGGCCCATTAGGTGAAGGTTACGGACTTTTCGTTTGAGCTTCCTGATGAACTCATAGCTCAACATCCATCAGATAGACGTTCAGATGACAGACTGCTTGTTATCGATAGAAAAACAGGTGCTCTTCAAGACAAGATGTTCAAGGATTTTCCATCGCTTCTTGAAAGGGGATCTGTTCTCGTTCTAAACAACACAAAGGTTAGGAAGGCACGAGTGTTCGCAACAAACGAGAACGGTGGGAAGGTTGAATGTTTGTTTCTCAATCCAAATGCAGATGGATCGTGGGATGTCATCACAAATCGCTCCAAGAGGCGTAAAATTGGCGAAAGGCTTTATTTTGAAGGCACAAGTGGTGTACTAACATCATTTAAAGATGAGGGCGTTAAGACGCTTAAATTTGACTCTCCATTGACAGAGGACTTCTTTGAAAAGGTTGGGCATGTTCCGCTTCCACCATACATCAAAAGGGAGGATGAGTTTAGCGATGAGTCGCGATACCAGACCGTGTACTCAAAGATATTAGGGTCAGCCGCTTCTCCTACATCCGGACTTCACTTTACAAACGAGATACTCTCAGAGATACAAGGAAACGGAGTTGAGATTGCATATGTTACTCTCCACGTTGGAATGGGTACATTCTCGCCCTTGCATACAGAGACGCTTGAGGAGCATAAGATGCATACGGAGCACTTTGAGGTCACAAGAGAGGCTGCTGATACCATCAACCGTGTTAAGAGTAGCGGTGGGCGCATTATTGCATCAGGAACAACGGTTATGCGTACGCTTGAGAGCGCATGGGATGTGGAGAGAGACCGCTTAATGAGTAAGACTGGCGAGACTAATATATTCATCTACCCTGGGTTTAAGTTCCACGCCGTTGATAGGCTCCTTACGAACTTCCACACGCCTGAGAGTACGCTTTTTGCGCTTGTCTGTGCATTTTCATCCATGGATATTGCAAAGAGTGCATACAAGCATGCGGTTGATGAGAGATACAGGTTTTTCTCGTACGGCGATGCAACGTTCTGGATGTAATTTTATAGTATTATCGGTTTGTTTTGCGCTCTAAGCGTAGTTTTGGTATGCGGTTCATCCATTTTTCAAAGGCAAGTGTAATCCTCATTTTGACAAGTTCGCTTTTGTGTAATGGATACGTGTAAAGGTGGCCATCGATTGAGGCGATATTGCCGTTACTTACGAGAAATTCAAGGGCAAATTTGAGTTCCCTTTCGCTCCAGAGGGTAAAGTTATATCTTGAGGCGTTTTTGTTGATTCTGGAGAGGTTTCTTGCACCCTTGAGGGCACGTGGAAGGGTAGTCTTTGTATAAACTCCACGGTGGCGCTTGATGAATTCGATTATGAATCGTGCATCATCTGAGAGCATCCTTGTGGTTTTTATAATTATGCTGAGTGTGATTGGAACATCGTTGTTCTCAAGCGGTGTAATCATGGTTTTGAACGTATCAAAGTTGGTGATTGGATGAAGGAGGAGCACCTCTTTTAAATCGCTGTTTGGTTTGATAAATTTTGTTGAAATTGTAACATTTTCATTCCTGAACGCAAGTGATGAGATGAGAGACCTTACGTTCATTTCCTCTGTGTGATTACGGGCAACGATTAGAAGTCCATTTGGAACTGAGAGCACCTTTTTTTTAACTTCAACAGAGCGTGAAAGCGTTGGAATTATGTTTAAGTTGATGTTTACCTTTTTAAGATAGACTATGGTTTTTTCAAGATTCACTATAAATTGTTTGAAGAAATAGCTGATATATAAATATACCTTTTGACTCCTTTAGTCAAATAATTTCACTTGATAACTTCGCTCTTTAACCTATAAAATAATTCCTTATGAAGAAACAGGAAAAGATCAATGCGGTATACACGCTTCTTGATGAGAATTCGCCTGAAGTGATTGAGTTTCTAAAGGCGCCAACAATCTGGCAACTTTTAATCTGTATTATCCTTTCAAGCCAGACCACGGATAAGCAGGTGATGAAGGTCTCAGAGCATCTCTTTAAACGCTTTACATCCCTATCTGACTTTATGAATTCCCCCCTTGATGACATTAAAGATGAGATTAAGAGCATAGGTTTTTACAACGCCAAAGCAAAGAACATAAAGGAGACTGCACGCATTTTATGTACAGAGTTTAACGGCGAAGTACCACTCGATATCGATACGCTTACAGCCCTCCCGGGCGTTGGGCGTAAAACTGCAAACTGCATCATCGGACACGCAAAGGGTGAGGATGCCGTGATTGTGGATACTCATTTTAAAAGGGTAATAAATCGCCTCGGACTGACAAAGAGCAGTGATCCTCAAAAAATCGAGATGGAGATAAGAAAGCTCCTTCCTCCTCAAAAGACGTTTAGATTCTCTATGACTGCCAACCTTTTTGGACGCGAAATATGCCATGCAAGAGGTGCAGAATGTGAAAAATGTTATTTAAGAGAATTTTGCACCGTTTGAGTATTAAAAAATAAACAAAAATCAATTAAAATAATAAGAAATGGAGTACAAGTTATGTTTATGCAACGAACCGTCACATGTGGCGAACTAACAGCAAAAGACAACAATAAAACAGTAATTTTGAATGGTTGGGTACACCGTATCCGAAATCACGGAGCAATCTACTTTATCAACCTCAGAGACCGCTACGGAATCACTCAGGTTGTGGTTGATGATGATGCATCAAAAAGTTTACAGAAAGCAGCATCCTCGCTTCATAACGAATATACAATCGCTGTAAAAGGCGTGGTACGCAAGCGCCCAAAGAACATGATCAACAAAGACATGAAGACAGGCGAAGTTGAGGTTAAGGCAAAGAGCATAGAGATACTCGGAAAGTGTAAGGTGCTTCCATTCCAGGTTGACGAAAAAACTAATGCAAACGAAAATCTACGCCTGCAATACAGATACATCGACCTACGTTCGGGAAGTATGCAGAAGCACATTGCACTCCGTCACGAGGTTGTACGCGCCATGAGGGAGTACCTTTACAGGGAGAACTTCTACGAGATTGAAACTCCAACTCTCATCCGCTCAACCCCAGAAGGTGCCCGCGACTTTGTAGTTCCATCACGCTTGTATCCTGGTAAGTTCTACGCACTTCCTCAGAGCCCACAGCTAATGAAGCAGCTTTTGATGGTGTCAGGCTTTGATAAGTACTTCCAGGTTGCACGATGCTACAGGGATGAGGATGCCCGTGGTGATAGACAGCTTGAGTTCACACAGCTTGATCTTGAGATGAGCTTTGTAAAAAGGGATGATGTTCTTAAGCTCATGGAAGGTATGTTCGGCTATGTGTTTAAAAAGACGATTGGCTATAAGCTTCCTAAAAAGTTCAGACGTATTGCATACAGGGATGCCTTGAACATATACGGCTCTGATAAACCAGACCTTCGTTTTGGACTTGAACTTCAGGCGTTTAAAGATGAGGTTCTTAAGAGCTCATTTGACGCAATGAAGACCCTAATTGGATCAAAGGGTGATGCAAAGGCCATTGTTGTAAAGAAAGAGCACGCTGAGGGCATGAGCCGCAAGGTAATCGAAGCATACGGCGATGAGGCAAAGGCCGTTGGTGCAAAGAGCATACTTGAAAAGGATAAGATGTTTGCGTATATGAAGTATGCAAACGGTGAGTTCCTATCAGGATGCGCAAAGTACTTCAACGACATAAAAGACGATGTTGTAAAGGCGCTTAACCTTGAGGAAGGCGACCTTGTTATGATAGTTGCCGATAAAACATGGAAGGGCGCATGTAATGGAGCTGGCGTTGTAAGATCATCGCTTGGCAAGAACCTCGGACTAATTGACGAGAGCAAGTTCGAGTTCTGTTGGATTATCGACTTCCCACTCTTTGCATACAACGAAGAGGAACAGCACTGGGAGGCAGAGCACCACATGTTCTCGATGCCACAGGAGAGGTTCCTTGACACGCTTGAATCAAACCCAGGCGAGGTGCTTGGTGACCTATACGACCTTGTATTAAACGGATACGAGGTTGCATCAGGATCGATTCGTATTCATGATACAGAGCTCCAGAAGCGCATATTCAGAATTTGTGCATATAGTGACGAGAGTGCAGAAAAGGCATTCGGATTCCTACTTAAGGCATTTGAATACGGCGCTCCACCACACGGAGGAATCGCACCAGGAGTTGATAGAATTGTTATGATCATGGCAGGCGAGTCTTCTATTAAAGAGGTGATCGCATTCCCAAAGAATACGTTTGCGGTATCGCCAATGGACGACTCTCCATCGATTCTTGATGAGAAACAACTTCGTGAGCTCTCGCTTAAAATTGACGTAAAAGAGTGATAAAAATTGATAAGAACAGCGCTTAAAGTTGCAATTATGACTCTGCCTTTGCTGTTCTTATCATCATGTGTTAGTATGATCACGGATATCGCTGCTGATGCGCTCGTGGACTTGTCTCCTGGTGAGGTGAGGGAGTATCAAAAGACGCTCGATCCATACGCAGAGTTATCAAAACGTTCGGCTATCATCCTTATGACGGCAACGGATCCGGAAAAGCTCTGGAAGCTTCAAAGTAAGGCGCCTAAGGGCATAGAAAACGTCGCAAAGCCTAATTACACAAACGTTGCTACATTCACCATTCCATCATTCGACGGCTATGAGATCAACTGCTACGTGATGTATCCCAAGGGCTACAAAGAGAACAAGCTGTATCCTTGCATCTTCTTTTCACACGGCGGTGGATTTAGCACAGGCGACTTTAACTCATACAACTATTTCTGTAGGAAGTTTGCAAACAATACTAATTCAATCGTGTTCTTCTACGAGTACCGCCTGGCGCCACAGTACAAATTCCCGTACGGCGTTGATGATACATGGAGCGTGTACACGTACTTAATTGATCCTAAGAACAAAGAAGAGATGGAAGCGTATCAGATTGATACATCAAAGATCGTTTTGCTTGGCGATTCATCGGGTGGTAACTTTTCATCAGGCCTTGTGATCCGCCTTAAGGAGAACAACCTTCCTCTTCCAAAAGGGGTGATGCTTTTGTATCCTGCTGTTGATGTGAGTGAGAACCTCAACTATTCAAAGCTTGCATTCGGAGGGGTTGGAACTGATTCTGCTCACAAGTACTTCACGTCGATGAAGTACCTTTCAAGCGTGATGAACGACTATCTTGAGGATCCAAAAGTCGATGCATATAAGCCGTATGCATCGCCACTTATTATGCTCATGGGTCTTCTTGAAGTTGAGGGCTGGGACAACAAGTATAAGGATTACAAAGCGAAGCTTGAACTTCCGCTTGATTACTTTCCACCGCATTTTATTGTGCTTCCTGAGGTTGATGCTTTACGCGATGATGGTAAGATGTACGATGCTGTGCTTAAGATCCTTGGCGCCGAGAGTACATACAAGGAGTACCCTGGGATGATGCACGTCTTTACCATGTTTGACGGCTTTGTAGGAGGCGCATCAAATAGCATGGATGATATTTCAAATAAGATTATTGAGTGGGTTAAATGAGTAAAAAAGAAGTATTTGAAAAGTACAAGGAACTCGAGGATGTGTCCATCCAGAATGAGGATGGAAGACGTGGAATTAAATCGTTTGTACTCCGCACAAATCCGCTCTCCTTACGCCTCACAAACGGTATACTGAACTACTATGAGTCATACGCGATTAGGTACAATCAGGATGATATTAAAGAAAAGAAACCTATTGACCTTAAAGCGCATTTCAAGAATAAAAATTTGCCCCTTAGCGTTGAAATTGGCTTTGGAAACGGTGAATCCTTTGTCAAAACTGCAGAGAAACACAAGGACATCAACTATTTCGGCTTTGAGGTGTACCTTACAGGGTTTGCAGAGTGTTTGACGTCAATTGGCGATCTTAAACTCGAGAATGCGACACTCATGCGTGCAGATGCAAAGGAAGTGCTTCTTAACTCAGTTATGGATGAGTCTGTCGATGCGTTTAACATATTCTTTCCAGACCCGTGGCCTAAGAAGAAGCACCATAAGCGACGCTTGATGAGTGCGGATTTCATCGCGCTACTTACAGATAAGTTAAAGGTTGGTGGGTCGATTCACTTTGCAACGGACATTGAGGATTATGCTGAGGAGACGTTTATTAACTTGAGCGGCAACAAAGCTCTTCAAAACAAGTTTGAATCATTTGCCCCTCGCGCCTACAACAGAGAGAGTACCGCGTTTGAGAGAAAGGGCATTCTTAAAGGCAACAAGATTTTTGATCTATTCTTTATAAAAAAGTAGTTATACCTTATAATTAAAACATGCAGGATAACACCATTGCTTCTGTAGATTTTGGCTCATCGAGTATACGACTTTGCGTTGCCGAGTACACAAACGGCGCACTTAAGGTGATGGGAGTGTTCGAAAAGCCCTCGCACGGCATCAAAAACGGCATCATCAAGAACTTTGAAGAGGCTTCCTCATCGCTAAGACAGGTATTAAACGACGTTGAACTTTCGCTATACTTTACGCCTAAAAAAGTGAGTTTAGGCCTTAATTTAAGCGCGTACAAAGAGTATGGCATGTTGAGTCATTTTAAGTGTGGAATCCATGTTGACGAGCTTCTAAAAACCATCATAAACGACGGTGTGCAGTTTAAGGATTTTATCAAGCTTGTTAATGTAAATGGCATTGAGGTTGATCATATCTATCCGTTGCCGCTTACATCGCTTTCTGTAGTCACAGACGAAAAGTCTAGGAGGGACGGCGTGATCCTTGTTGACATCGGCTCTGATTCCACATCTACAGTGTCGGTTCTTGATAACAAGCTTGTATCAAGAGACAGCATCCCATTTGGTGGAAAGAGCATCACAAGCGACATTGCATACATCCTTCAGAAGAACACGAACTACTCAAAGGCGCTCAAGGAGGAATACGGCGCGTCATACGAGGCTCTTGTTAAGGATGATGAAATGATCAAGCTTGTACAGCACAACGAAAATATCTTATTTTCAAGAAAGGAGTTTGCACGAATCATATCATCGCGTGTGAATGAAATACTCACTGAGGTTAAAAAATCCGTCGATTCATTCCCTCGATGCGGCAGTTACAGCAATGTGTTATTAATCGGCGGATCATCGCTGTTGCTTGGCATCACTAAGATTGCAAAAGACATATTTTTACTTCCATCACACATTGGATTTCCAATGTACGCTGAGGGGCTCTCACGCGAGTACATAAATCCAAAGTTTGTAAACGTGCTTGGCGTGTTGAAGACGATAAGCACAAGGTTTGAGGTAAGATGAGCGTGGAAAGGATAGAGAACAACAAGATTAAGATAGTCGCGCTTGGAGGGCTTGGAGTTGACATCATCAAGAAGTTCGACTTTGACAACATCCATGGCATTGATACGCTCGTGCTTGATACAGACCTGCATGCTCTTGATAACGTGAGGATTTCAAACGTGATGGCGCTTGGTCTTGAATATGCAATGGGACTCTCCCTTAACGGCAATGTAAAGCTAGGCGAAGCGATTATGGAGCATTCGTCCGACAGCCTTAATGAGTTTTTAAAAGGCGCAGACTTTGCCATAGCGATTGTGGGGCTTGGCGGTGGATTTGGAACAGGTGCAATCCAGGAAGTTGTGAATTCGATTCGGAAGTTCTCTGAGAATACCATGGTGATTTACACAATTCCATTTTCGTTTGAGGGTAACAGACGTAACAGTATCTCACAGAGCGTTATTGATAACCTTAAAAAGTCGAATCTGAATGTACTTGTCGAGGTGGACAGCGACTTCTTTGTGGAGCACTCGTATGATAGGAAAGATCTCAAGCAGACCATGAAGAACATAGATAACGTAATTCTTGAGCTCCTATACAATATAATTTACATCCTAGAAGGTGAGAGCAGCACAGACTATACTAAAATTTCAGAAACGCTCGAAAAGTTCCCAGGAATAACGTTTAAAATCAACAGCATCGTCGAGAAAAAAAAGGCTTTAATCGAGGCGCTTGATAACCTTAAAACCGTAAATCGCCTTGAGGATATAATTGATGTTGACTACGAGAGCGTCGACCTTAATGACACATCAATCCCATCCGTCTTAAGGCACCGTAAGCTATTTCAGGAATACTGATGACTAATGATGAAATCAGAAAGAAGTTCTCAATATACCTTGTGGTACAGCGCCGTTTGTCAAAAAAAACTTACGATGTCTACTATAACATAATCGATGATTTTCTTACATACGTGAACGAGAATAACCTTGATCTTGCCACTATGGATGTGAAGGAGATTGAGGAGTTTGCCGCAAGTCGCAACGTGGGTACTCGCACCGTTGCAAAGTATTTTTCGGCGCTACGGTGTTTCTTTAGGTTCCTCTCTCAGGAACAAGTGAGACCTGATAATCCCACCGATCTCTTTACCACCATAAAAGTGAGAAACACACTTCCTGAGGTACACTCACTTGAGGATATAGAGAAGCTCTTTGCCATAATCGAGAACGGCAATGACATCTACGCCATCAGAGACAGCGCAATTTATGAACTTATCTATTCGTCGGCCTTAAGAGTCAGCGAGCTTGTGAATCTAAAAATAGGGGACTATTATCCTGAAGAGAGCCTTGTGAGAATCGTCTCATCCAAACGTGGAAAGACGCGCATAGTACCCGTAGGATCTAAGGCGATACAGAAGATTGATGAGTATTTGCTATCATCGCGCCCTAAGCTTCAGAATGCCAACATCTCTGATGCGCTCTTTCTCTCGCGTTTTGGACGTCCACTTACGCGCCTTGAGGTATGGAAACGTCTTGATGAGTACGGCGAGCGCTTAGGTACTCACTTCACCGTGCACTCCCTACGCCATAGCTTTGCCACCCACATGTTACAAAACGGCGCCTCCATCGTTGCAATCCGTGATCTTCTTGGCCACAGCGACCTTCGCACCACCGAGGTATACACCCACCTCTCAAACGAAGATCTACGCACCTCCTTCTTCAAGTACAAGAAATAAAAGACCATCGAATCATTGAACGCTAGGCTCAGGCATTGCCTAGAGTTCAACCTATTCGACGGTCTTATAAATATGTAAAATCAAATTTAAACTTTTAGGGTAGAAGTGATTACTTCTTGCATGCGTCACAAGATCCGCATCCGCAAGAGCATGAGCTTTTACCTTCCTTCTTGTTCTTGATGATCTTGTACACTATGCCGCCTACTAGTGCAAGTAGGGATAGGCATATAATAATTGTTGCTACCATAATTTCCTCCTTTGCTCGTTGAATCTGCGGGCGAATTCGTTGTCTTAGAACCCTGAGCCTTGCTCATTTACACAAAGTAAAATCGCGGCGGCATCAGGAACCTGCGGCTTCGACCTTGCGCGCGCAATATTCAACTCGCTTTTACTCGCCCGAATCTGCGGGCAATATTCAACTCGCTTTTGCTCGTTGAATATGCGGGCGTTTTATCGCTCGCTTGAATATCAAACTCGCCAGTGTTTAATTAAACCGCTCTAAAATTAAATGCGTCAAAGCGTTGTTATTGCGATAAAGTACGTCTGGATTAGAGACGCACTTAACTTGTTAATCAAGCCTTGTTGAGGCTCCTGAGATACTTATTAGGACGTACAAGCTGGAAGATGATCGCAGCTATGAATAGGAATGCGATAACTGTCCAGAATCCGAACTGTCCATAGATAAACAATCTGCCGATCTGATAGATGATCAATGAAATCACCCATGCGTATACGCACTGATATGCTATTGCAAATGCTGTCCACTTTGGTGAGTTCATCTCTCTCTTGATTGCACCCATTGCGGCAAAGCATGGAGCACAGAGTAGGTTGAATACCAAGAATGAGAAACCAGCAACTGGTGGCATTGCATTTGCGAGTGCTCCCCACATTTCAGCGCCGTCCTCAGCAACTTCACCAAATCCATAAAGAACGCCTAGAGTGCTAACAAGGTTCTCCTTTGCAAGTAAGCCTGTGAATGATGCAACTGCAGCTCTCCATTCGCCCCATCCAAGTGGTGAGAATATCCATGCAATTGCGCGTCCAATGTATGCAAGAATACTTACGTTCTGCTCTTCGCTCTCAAGCATTGTGAATGATCCATTAAGCCATCCAAAGGATGAGAGGAACCATACGATGATTGTTGAAAGCATGATTAGAGTTGTTGCTCTCTTGATGAATGAAAATGTTCTATCCCAAGTTGTCTTTAACACAGCAAAGCATGTTGGAACATGATAGTTTGGAAGTTCAAGAACAAATGGGGAAGGTGTAGACTGGAATGGCTTTGTCTTCTTAAGCATGATACCTGAGATAATCACTGATGCGATTCCAATGAAGTATGCCGAAGATGCAACCCAAGCTGATCCGCCAAAGAATGAGCCTGCGATAAGTGCGATAATAGGAAGCTTTGCAGAACACGGCATGAATGTTGTTGTCATAACAGTCATACGTCTGTCGCTTTCGTTCTCGATTGGACGAGCAGCCATAATGCCTGGAACTCCACAACCTGTACCGATTAGCATAGGTATGAATGATTTTCCTGAAAGTCCAAAGTGTCTGAATACTCTATCAAGGATAAATGCGATACGAGACATGTATCCGCACTCTTCAAGTATCGAGAGCAGTAGGAATAGCACCATCATCTGTGGTACAAATCCAAGAACAGCACCAACACCTGAGATGATACCGTCTACGAGTAATCCCTGGAGCCATGAGGCACACCCGACGCTTTCAAGAGCGCCTGCAGCCCCTGGAATGATCCATTCGCCGAACAGCGTGTCGTTTACCCAGTCTGTTAAAAGGGTACCGACTGTAGTTATTGAAATGTAGTAGAGTAGGAAGATGATCAGAGCAAAGATTGGAAGAGCAGCCCACTTGTTTGTAACAACTCTATCAATCTTATCCGATGGTGTGAGTTGTACCTTGAGTTTTTTCACATAAACTCTATCAAGGAGTGCAGAAATGAAGTTAAATCTCTCTGTTGTGATGATGCTCCTTGAGTCATCGCCCACTTCTTTTTCACAAGCTACGATGTCCTCATCGATGTGCGCTATAGTTTTTTCATCAAGGTTTAGTACCTGTCTTACATCCTCATCTCTCTCAAAAAGCTTTACAGAATACCATCTCTGCTTGTTTCTTGCTAAGTTGTGAAGTACAGCTTCCTCGATGTGCGCAAGAGCATGCTCAACGCTTCCTGAGAATGGATGAATTGGCTCAGGTGCATTGTGTTTGTCGATTGCTGAGAGTATCTCATCTACAACTTCGTTGATGCCTGTCTTCTTCAATGCGCTTATAGGAACGATGTTACAGTGTAGCTCGCGTGAAAGCTTTTCAAAGTCGATCTTTTCACCACGGCGCTCAACAATATCGTTGAAGTTGAAGGCAATTACCATTGGAATGCCAAGTTCTAGAAGCTGAGTTGTCAAAAATAGGTTTCTTTCAAGGTTTGAACCGTCTACGAGGTTGATAATACCATCTGGTTTTTCATCAAATAGATATGAGCGGCTTACTCTCTCCTCGATTGTATACGTTGAAAGCGAGTAGATTCCCGGAAGGTCTGTAAGAATCACATCGTTGTGCCCCTTGATGCGCCCTTCCTTCTTTTCTACAGTTACTCCAGGCCAGTTACCTACGTACTGATTTGAGCCGGTCAATGCATTGAACGTTGTGGTTTTACCACTGTTCTGGTTACCAATTAGGGCGATCTTTTTCATAGGTCTTCCTCCCCAATTTCGATAATCTCTGCATCTCTTTTGCGAAGTGAGAGCTCGTATCCGCGTACAGTTACTTCAATAGGGTCGCCGAGAGGAGCAGCCTTTCGTACAAATATGACTGCACCTGGTGTAATCCCCATATCCATAATTCTTTGCTTCAACACTCCCTCACCATGAATCTTCACCACATTGGCCGAATGACCAATCTTCAAATTTCTTAGTGTTCTCATGATTTAACGATACACACAATTTTGAAAATTTGTCAATATAATTCATTAGATATTGAATGATCCTGTGGCTTCTCAAAAACGTGATATAATATCATAGTAAATTAAATTATAAGGAGAACCTATTATGAAGAGGAAAATCGCAAAAATAACAAGCGTTATTTTACTTATCCTATTTGTTGTATCTTGCGCATCTACTATGAATACTAACATCGCGTCAGGCAGAGTTACAGAGGTGAGTAAATACGGCAATATAACAACTGATATTTTAAAGTCTGAATTCGACGAAAAGGGTTTTGAACTTGGGGATATACTCACAATCGTATTGAACAACCAGGCTCTTGAGGCTCCATATGGATCTGGCTATCCAAACGTTGATACAGGAAAGCTAATCATACTTTCAAGCGATGGGGTGAATATATCAGTTGCAATCAATATGGGTAACTTTGCAAAGACCTATTCTGCCTCAAACGGAACAGAAATTAGCTTCTTTATGAAGGAAAAGGGTGGATATCTTGATGAGCTAGAACTGCGCTCAGTTGAATCAAAACGCACGAATAACAGGAAAGATTACAAGTCGGATGAGGTGTTTGCAAACTTTAGGGAAGTGAAGGTCGGCAACATCAAGGCAAAACGACTTTATAGGTCATCAAATCCTGTAAACCCTGAACTTGGACGCAACAAGTATGTGGATGCCCTTATTAAAAAGGTTGGAGTAAAGACTGCCATGAATCTTGCAGACAGCCAGGAGGAGCTTGAGAACTATCCGTCGTATAAGACGAGTTACTACGCAACAATTGATGTAATTCCACTCAATATGGGCGTTGATTTTATCTCTGACGACTTTAATGCAAAGCTTAAAGAAGGGCTTACGTTCCTCTCTACACATGAGACTCCATTCCTTGTTCACTGCACTGAGGGTAAGGATAGGGCAGGCTTTGTAAATGCTCTTATTGAATGTCTTGGTGGAGCATCATTTGATGAGGTTGTCTCTGATTACATGACGACTTACGAGAACTATTACTTCATCGAAAAGGGCTCAAAACAGTACGAAAGTATTGCAAAGAGCAACATCTATAAGATGCTTGAGAACATAACAGGCGAGAGCAATATTAAGAAGATTAAAGCGCTTAACCTATCAGATTCTGCAAAGAAATACCTTAAAAACAGCGTGGGATTGAGCGATAGTGTAATTGATGCACTTTATAATAAGCTCTGCTTATAATTTTTTAAGATAACCTGAAATCTGCGAGAGCACAACGCTGAAAAGTACTAAAACACAGCCTAAAATGGATACAGCGTTAAGTCTCTCGTGGAGTATTAACGCACCTCCAAGAAGGGCAAATGCACTTTCTGTTGAAAACATAATGCCTGTAAGAATGGGGGTGCGGCTTTTTTGTGAAAATATTTGTAATGTGTATCCAATGCCGCATGAAACTACACCCCCGTATAGTATTGGAATGCCCGCGCTCTTTATGGCGCTAAGTGTTGGATCCTCAAAGATGAGGCTGTAAATCAAGCTGATTATGCCCACTGTAAAGAACTGTACAATCGAGAACAACACTGGTGACACCTTTTCAATCACCTTGTCTATAAAGATGATGTGAGCGGCAAATGCAACGGCACAGAGTAGGAGTACTAAATCGCCAGCTGTTACTGTAAAATTTGTGATGTCACCATCTGAGCCTAAGCAGATTAATAACAGCCCTACGATGGATACGAAAACGGAAATCCATACGTACTTTGAAATCTTCTTTTTAAAGATCAAGAATTCACCGATTGATATGAATATTGCATAGAGCGATGTGAAGAATCCGCCTTTGGCAGCACTTGATGTTAATACAAGTCCAAACTGCTGGATTGATGCTGCTATGCATAGAAAGATGCCGGCTATTGATCCATATTTAATTGTATTTATAATTGTTGTCTTATATGTCTTTCTATCAAGGATAATAAATAGTGGTATCAACACGATGCTTGCAAGGATAAACCTAACACCGTTGTAGAAGATGGGAGGGACACTCTCTATTCCGCTAACCTGTGCAACAAAGCCAAATCCCCATACGATAGCGGCAAGGAGTGGTAAAAACGAGTATACACTAAGTTTTGATTTCTTTATTTCGGGCATAGGGGATATTTTATCATTTTAAAATCGGTTGTCAACAATCGGGAGAATTTGTTTGAAATTAAAGGATATTACGATAATTATATAACGTATGTTATTTTATTGTCGTTCTTTGTGATAACCTTGAATGTGATGGTTTTGTCTCCTACTCTGGTCTTATATGTGCCATCATCTGGAATATTTGCCTTTGATGTGAAAATAGGGGTGGATTTTAGCAGTGCATTCTCATTTGCATCCTCAAAGCGTACGGTTTTACCTTTAAATAGACGAATAAAGTACTCCTTGGCTTTCTGGTTTGTGATATCAAGCGTTGATGAAATCAGGATTTTATTGTGATTAGCCGCGTTTTTTATCTCTCCAATTGATGTAATTTTAAAGTAATCCTCACTTTCATCCTTTGAAAGATCATTATTTTGCTGAGTATCGGAATTATTCTCATTATCGTGATTGAAGTACTCGTTTTGTTCCTCATTGAGCTTTGCGTAGTACTGCTTCTTTAGTTCTTTTATCAGCGACATTGGTATGAAAATGTCGTTTATGTCGGCAATGTCTATACATTTGTTTAGTATTGTTAATTTGCCGATTGTAAAGAGTCCTTCTTTTGTGTTAAATGCCTTTCTGAAGTTGGTTAAATTGTCTTGTTTTGAATGTGACATTTCAGCCTTGAATGGCACTTCGACTGTGTTATTCTCAGGTTTTATATCTGTTGTGTTCGCTTTAATTGATGAAGGCGTGATTGTAATTGTAACATCAACCTTTTTAAGGTATAGATCATACGAGAGGGGATTGAACGACTTTTCATTCTCACTTCCGCTCTTGATTCTGTAGAGTTTAGCACCACTACCAGCACCGTTAGTACCCTTGATGTCAATTTTAATAACATCGCCTTTCTTGGCGTTCCTGTACCTTTCTGGTATGGCAAATTTCTGAACATTGTTGTTATTATCGATAAAGAGTAAGCCGTCGTGTATGTGAACATCCTCAGTAAGCTTTACACTTCTGTTGTCAATGAACGTGCCGATTGGCGTTCCTCTGTGACCTACGTAGTCGCTACATTCGATATCAAGGTTCGTTTCCTTCATAAAATAACCGCATGATGTCTTTCGGGAAAATGACGTTTCAAGATCCCTCCTTGCATCGTTTATGACATCATCGCTTTTTCCATCAAGTATTGCCCTGTAGTAGCGCGTGGCGTGTTTTACATAGAGCGAGTTTTTGAGTCGCCCCTCAACTTTGACAGCATCAACTCCGATTCTTTTAAGCGCGTTTATCTCATTTTTAGTCGATTCAAGGTCGGAAAGTGAGAAGAAATGACCCTTCGCGCCGTCTTCGTTTTCAAATAGCCATCTGCATACCTGAGCGCAGTCACCTCGGTTTGCACTGCGATCCTTGGTGATCATCTTTGATGCATAGCACTGCCCTGATATCGAGTAGCAGAGCGCACCGTGAATGAATACCTTAAGTTCAACATCAGGGCACGCCTTACGGATATCCTCAATCTCAGTAAGGGAGAGTTCACGGCCGAGTACCACGCGGGTGAATCCCAACTTTTTAAGCATCATTACGTCTGAGGCACTATTTGCAGCCATCTGAGTTGATGCGTGAAGTTCAACATTAGGGCAAATTCTCTTTGCTTCGTTTATAACGCCCCAGTCCTCCACAATGATGCCATCAGGGGAGAGGTAATTGATTTCTCTAAGCAAGGCACGGATGTCGTCAAGTTCGTCGTCGTTTACAAGAGTATTGAGGGCAATATAGAATTTTTTGTTGTGATTTGTTGCGTAGAGTTTAAGGCGTCTTACATCGTCAAAACTGAAATTTTCAGCACCTTTTCGGGCTGAAAAGTGCTTTAAACCAAAATATACACTATCGGCACCATTTTCATAAGCAACTATAGCACATTGAAGATTTCCTGCAGGTAGTGATAATTCCATAAAATAAAAAAATCGGAATGAGAGGACTCGAACCTCCGTTATCCTGCACCCAAAGCAGGCGCCATAGCCGCTAGGCGACATTCCGATTTTTGAACAGTAATAATTTATAATAATTAACTTTTTCTGTCAATATGTGACTTTCTACGTCCAAAATAGAAAAATTAAAAAAATCTGTAATTTGTCAATTCATTAAAAAAAATCATGATAAAATAAAGATATAAACTTAATATTACGGAGGACACAGATGGAAGGAATTCAAGTTAATACATCTGCCCTAATTATCGTAGTAGTTTATCTTGTAGCAATGTTGGTCGTTGGCTGGCTTGTTGGTAAACTTAAAATTAAGAACTCTAAAGACTACATGGTCGCAGGTCGACGAATGGGTCTGTTTATGGTGGCATTCTCGCTATCAGCAAACAACATTGGAGGTGGTTCAACCACAGGACTTGCACAGAAAGCCTTCGGATCTTGGGGTATGTCTGCCATCTGGTACGTGCTTGCAGCGTCTATCGCAATGATACCACTCGCATTCTTCGCACCAAAGATTCGTAAGACTATGGCATTAACAATTCCTGAAGTTGTAGGAAGACGTTTTGGTAAATTTGCATCAACATTCACAGCAGTACTAAACATTCTTGCACTTTTCTGTCTTACATCCTCACAGATCGGAGCATCGGGAATCGTTATTAACGCACTTACAGGCATTCCACAGAACGTCTGTTTGTTGATCGCAGGTATTGTAGTCATCCTTTATACAACTCTTGGTGGAATGATTGCAGACCAGATTTCCGACCTAGTCCAGTTTATAATCGTGCTTGTTGGTTTGTTCATCACATACCTATTCGTTATTAAGGGTATTGGTGGATGGCATGTTCTTTCTGAGAAATTACCTCCTGTTCAGATGAGCTTTACAAAGATCGGTTGGGTAACAATCATCGGTTACATCTTCAACTACTTCTGTACATTCCTATCAGGACCTGAGATGGTTTCACGCTTTGAGAGTGCAAAAGACGAGAACACAGCAAAGATGGCATCATTTGTATCTGCAATCCTAATGGCTGCAATGGCATTCTTCCCAACAGCACTAGGTCTTGCAGCTCTCGCAATGAAGGATGAGCTTCCACTACTTGCAGCAAACGGCGGTAACAGTTTAATGGTAGTTACTAACCACTTTGCACCAGCAATCATCACAGGTCTCGTATCTGCAGCAATTATCTCGGCTACAATGAGCTCTGCAGACTCAAACCTCCTTTGTATGAGTACAATGATCATCAACGACATCTTCTTTGTATACTCAAATAAGAAATTAACAGAGAAGCAAACTGTTAAATACACACGTCTATGTAACGTAATCTGCTGTGTAGTAGCAATGCTTGTATCTCTCTTAAAGATTTCACTTGTTACGATGAACACATTTGCATTCGCAATCAGATGTGCAGGCCCATTTGCAGCATACGGACTCGGACTTGTGATTAAGAAGTGTACTAAGAACGCTGGTATCATCTCAATCATCACTGGTACAATCGGTGTTGTCGTATGGCAGATCCTAAGCGGTGGAAACTTCTACCTAGGAATTCTACCAGTGGTATTCGGCTGTGCAGTCAGCGCCATCACATTCTTTATTGTCAACGCAATTGAGTTGAAGCTGGGTAAGCCTGTTGCTCAAGATGCATACCTTTCTGATGCAGAGGTTCAGAGGCTTGTTGCTGAGGAAGAGGAGTCACATAATATTTAAAATTCGTTTAGTCTCTGGCGATTAACTTTGTCAGACTTCACCCGACCCACTTTGGCCTACCAGCAAGGTATGTCCTTCGTTTGGGTCGGGTTTGCTTTTTTTGCGTCGTCCACTAAATCAAACTGCATGTCGTGGTATAATAAAATATATGTGTGGTTAGGAGACAGTATGGAATATTTATATGTTACAAAGGAAAATATCGATAAGGAACACATCTGTTGTGCAATGTACGGAAAGCAGAGTTTGACAAAAAAGGAATGGCTGAAACAACGATTTGAAGAAGGACTGATTTTTTACAGAAGCAAAGAGAGAGGTAAATGCTTTATAGAGTATATCCCTGCCGAAAATGCATGGATACCGATAGAAGCAAATGATTATATTTACATAAACTGCTTATGGATTGCCGGCTCAATGAAAGGGAATGGATATTCTATCGACTTATTAAACGAGTGTATTAGCACAGCAAAGAAAAATAACAAAAAAGGTATTTGCATACTGTCTGCAGAAGGACGAAAGCGCGAATTTCTACAAGATTCAAAATTTCTTGAACACAAAGGCTTCAAAACTGCAGATCGCTCTGAAAACGGTATAACGTTAATGTACCTTCCTTTTGATAAAGATGCGCCAATACCAAAATTTAAAAGCTGTGCAAAACATCCTAAGGTTGAAGCTATGGGATTTGTTCTTTATTACACAGATCAGTGTCCGTTCACGTATTATTGGGTACCCAGAATTGAGGAAGTTGCAAAAGAGCATGGAATACCGCTAAAAACAATTCATATCACAAGCAAAGAGGATGCGCAAAACACCCCCTCACCCGTAACCACATACGCTTTATTTAAAGATGGAAAATTTATTACGCAAAGCATCCAATCGGATAAAAAATTCTTAGCTATCGCAGGATGCTCTCCAAAATGATCGCATAGCCCTTATAGGTTTAACATATAATACAATTGTGGAGGTAATGAATGTATATCGTTAAAGAAATGTCATTTCCAAGAGATGAAGTAATGGATAGGTTGGAAACAGAGCATTATTATCCAATGTTGGATAACATTATTAAAATATATTATTGGAAGAATACAACTACTTTGAATCATTGGAAACAAGAACTTTTTAATTCTTTTAATAAAATAGATTTGATTAAGAAAAATAAGGGAAAAGATATACCTCCAACTAAAAATGAGATTATAGAGCACTTATTAAATACAAATATTGATACGTTTGATAAAAAGATTAAAACGCTAATTAAGAATGTTTGTGTTGACGAAAACCAATTTGTTATAAACCCGACTGAACACGACATAGAAATGATAAAAGGATTTCTTATAGAATATATCGAAACGATTGCCGGAATGTTTTCTAATGATGTTTTAGTTTTAGATAGAGAAAAAACATATCAATTTATGGATGTTTTAATTGAAAAATATAAATGAAGAAATAAAAGCTTTTTTAATTTCTTGGCAGGATGAGGAATACAGGGATTTTAATTCCCGTTTAATACCCAATGTAAACAAAGAAACGGTAATAGGGGTTAGAGTTCCCGTAATAAGGAAGTTTGCCAAACAACTTGTAAGGGAAAACAATTACGCCTCATTTTTAAAAGACCTTCCGCATAACTTGTTTGAAGAAAACTGCTTGCATTCCCTTATTGTATCAGAGTTGAAGGATCCCACTCAGGTTATAGAGTGCCTTAACGATTTTCTCCCGTATGTTGACAACTGGGCAGTATGCGATATCATTTCGCCCCGTGTGTTTATCAAGAACAAAACAGAGCTTCTTGAACAAATACACATATGGTTAAAAAGCAAGCATACCTATGCTCTACGATATGCCATAGGCGCACTTATGCAGTACTTTTTGGATGATGATTTTAAGGATGAATACCTTGATCTTGTTGTAAACGTAAAATCGGACGAATACTATGTGAATATGATGAGAGCATGGTATTTTGCAACTGCCGTTGCAAAGCAATACAACAGTACGATACGTGTTTTTGAAAGCGGCGTAATTGATAAATGGACTCATAATAAGGCAATTCAAAAAAGCTCGGAAAGCTTTAGGGTATCATCTGATCACAAAGCATATTTGAAGAGTTTAAAACGTAAGTAGAGCCTATAGCAGTTTTTTTGCAAAGCGGAAGCTTGGTAAAAAATATCCCTATGCCGATGTAATTGCCTATTCTGTGATCGTGATATTCGTCGCTTGATGATGAGGGGATATGCTGTGCATTGACAGGGATTCTTTTTACCTTATCAGTTGTAGTTTCAAAAAAAAAACGGCATAGAATTCATTATATCGTCCTTCAATTTCAGAATATCTTGTTGCAATAAATCCCTTAGGCTGTTTCTTTGTTTTTAACGAATGAAATAATATCCGTAAGAGCTTCTTTGTTTACTCTTGAGCCCCCGTTGAGCGCAAGATCAAGGGCGTCTCTTTCAATATCCGTTAATTCCTGTTTTTTGGACAGTTGTTTGATTGTTATCTTTTTAACGATATTCATGACGAATTTATCGCATCCCTTTATTCTGTCAGGAGCATATCCGCCCTGCATGTAAAACAGTCCTACAGACGGATTTATGCGATGTCTTTTTCTGATTCCATTAATTTGAGTTGAGTCTAAACTCATACCGACTGCACCTATAGCAACTATTTTGAATTTCCTGTTTACCTTGTTGAAGTATCTGAGTCCGCCTGCACGTATATAAGCAAGATATATTATCTCTTCGCCTTCCTCTAATAAGGATAATGCGTCTTTAACAGCATAAGCTTCTAAAGAGAGCTCTTGAGCAAGCATTTGTGCATATTCTTTTGTAAAACCGGTTCCGGAAGCATAAACTATTTTCATTTTTTTCCTCCTTTGTCGGGCCCATTGGACAAATGTTGTGTAAAGGATCACTCCTAACTTGATTTTATTCCATTGTACTACAAGTTGGCAGTGAACTCAATAAGCAGAAAATGCTTTTTTTTGCCATAAAATAGTGATTTTTAAGAGGATAGCGCTGATTTTTGTTTTTAGGGCGTTTAGTTAATTGATTTGAGTTAAAGTCCGTAAAAACTGAGAACATGTCTAAAAGTAGAGTAGTCTCACTGCTGGCAATTCGATTGTGTTTTTTACGCTTGATGTGTGAGTTGAGTGATTCTATGGGGTTTGATGTTATTCAAAAGCTCGGTATAAATCTTTTGTGTTTCGTGTGAACAAAGAGTATAAGCGAGGACTTGAAATCTTAACTCGGTGTTTAATCCTAACGCTATACTCAGTCCGACTTTTCGGATAGAGTTGTTCGGAAGATGGAACGGAAGATAGGTTGTATCAAGATAGACAGCAAAGAGGGAAGACGGAAGTGGTGAGGAATTAAAGTACTTTAGCTTCTCTGCAATAGCCTTAGCATAACGAGATACTGTTTTGTCGGAAATGGAGAAATCCTTGTCTTCGTAAATGTTGTTGATAGTGCTTGCACAAGACGAGTAAGAGAATGACTTTAGGATAATGGCATCAATCTCATTTGAGAAAGCTTCCGCAAGTGTTGAGATGAAGCGAGAGTAGGAACCGTTTCTGTATAATCGTTCAGATTTGATGGAAGAGTCTGAATTGTAGTTATCCATACTCATCGCTTGTTTACTGCTGACAGTAAGGTCGTCAATCGTGCTCTCTTTGTTTTCCTCATCCATATTTTCCTCCGTTTTTTTTTTTATTCGCCAATTTGGTGATTTTGTGATTGTTCTGTTTCATTTTTCTTGACAAGTAAAGACTGCCCTTGTATAGTATTCGTAAAGCCATTGATGTTGAATGCTTTGGGCAATTCGAAGCCCTTACCGTTCAACATTTCAGTGGCTTTTTTATTATCTATGTAATAAATGCCGCACGGATTATTTGCATATTTTTGATGTTCAAGTTCTTCATTTATACGACAATTTAAAATGTACTCGGCTTTTTCTTCGCTCTTAAAAACATTCCCTAGAACAAAAATCACTTTTTTTGATTTTTATTCGTAAATATCGTTGACAATAGGGTGAGATTGACGTACCGTATTAGCAGAGGTGATTAAAGCGACCACTTGATTTCTGATCAACAAGATTTCGGGTGCGAAGTTGTTCATAATCTGATTATTGATAATAGACTGAACAACATCTTTACCCTCTTTTTTTTTGGTTCACGGACAAATGTTGTGTAAAGGATCACTCCTGAATTGATTTTATTCCATTGTACTACAAGTTGGCAGTGAACTCAATAAGCATACTCTATATGAAAAAATAGCAATCAAAAGAGTGATAGCATGCCATACTCAAAAAATAGGACTAAAACAGTTATAAGATATATTATATAATGATTAATGAAATACAACATATCACTTAATGATATCATATGCAGTGTAAGATAATGGCGTAAGGCAGGAGGAAAAACAGTGCAAACGGAGGTGAGTATGAGGAAGGATAAGGAGGGGAATAATGGGTAGCGTAATGCGAGAGATAGAGTACATTGAGCCATCATATGAGTGGGAAATTTTCTTAAGAGATTACGTAAGTAAGTCTGATTTAAGCAAGTTATTTAACGTATCAAAGGCGTGGATAGACAAGGTTTTTTATGATGAAAAAGAGAAAATAAAGGTATATCTTATAAGTGTCAGAGATGGTATAAACGGCGAAAAAGAGGAGCATAGAAATAGGTACATATATTACTCAAAGTATTATGTACAATGCATTTTACGTGAAGCAAAATGGTATAGATTTACAGGTAAAGCAGAAGATTATGAAGCGATAAAAACGTCCGGAAAGTTGATGTGGTTTTGGGAAGGAATAGACTGTGTAGACGATATAATTCTTGAAAAAATACACCCGGGATACCGAATGCCACAGGGAGGAATAAGGGAAAAAACGGCAGTAAAAAGTGGGTATTTAAAGGTAGTACTCAGGCATGTAACATTATATTATGAGCCTATGAAATAGAGGGAACAGGCAAATAGAGAATATCAGCCTCCCAAATAGCGAAAAAGTCATAGTCATATAATAAAACCACAAAAATTGATTTTTTTAGCGAAAAAATCGCAAAATTTGCGATTTTGGTATTGACATTTTTCGCATCAAAAACACATAATAACATTGTTATTATGTTTGATGTATCAAAGTAAGCAAAATGATTGAGCAAGAGAATAAACGTAAAATTGGGAAATAAGAGGATATTATAGGGATTTTACGACAGAGCTGTTAAACGTTATAGGAGGAGGAAAAATAAAATGGATAAAGAAACTATGTATATAGCATTGTTTCTTTATGGACCCGTAGCGGTGGTGTCCATATTTAGGGCAATACTTTTTTCAAGAAACAACTGTTATGTTGAAGATAAGGGAGCGTTGGCAAGTAAGCAGTTTGCTTGGTTTTTGTTATGTGGTATCGGCAGTTTAATAACTTACTATTCTAAACCTGCAAGAATTGGTTTTCAATTTACATTGCTTTTGGTAATAAGTTATTTGCTGTTATATCCGACGGTAAGCCATTTTCTGTGTTGGATAATATCGCTTGTATGGGCGAAGGTGGAAAAAGAAGCGGACAAACCTATTGGAATCGGAACTGATCCGAACACACCAAATTTGACACCCGAAACTATTATAAAAATGGGAGAGCATAAAGAAAAAAAATAGTACAGAAAAATATCACCCGAGCGTAAAAGATAATATGTGTGAAATTAAGAAAAGGAGATGAATATGGATAACGTAAGAATGTCGTTTAAGGCAGTTCTCTCGGAGTGGATGCTGAAACACTCAAAAGGGTATAGTAAAGAAATTCTTGCAGAAATGCTTGATTACACATTTGAAAGGGAAGGGCTTGTTATAAAGGAGAGCGGCAGGTTTTATACAGATAATCCGCAATTGAGTTTTAGTGAGAATTACAAAGCGTTTGAGAGGGTAGTAAACGTTCTTCAAGACATGAAATGGTTTGAAGAATATTATGAAATAAAGACATTTTCCGGGATATGTATAAACAGAAATTTGATTTACGGAGATGAGGCGGTAGTTTATCCATATTTCCATGCTGCTACGGTTAGGAACGGTTTTGATTATTCAAGCGTTTATTACGGTCGCTACGAGGCTATCGTCAGGGTTGAGTGGAAGGAAGATGCCGATAAAATGAGGCTTATGAAAGTAAAGGATAATTTCACAATGACAATGCTTGATGCGGGCTTTCAGGTTTACGAGGGTGTAGAGGATGAAGCACCTTACACCGTATATTGTGAACCGTGTATTGATGTAGACAGATATCTTTGTGATCACAGTGAGCTTGTGGAGAGTGGAGAGTATTTGGATATGCCGTCAAATGAACAAAAGGAGAGATGGATAAATGCATTGATAGAAACTTTCCGTTATAAGGGCAAAGAGATTGCCAAGGGATTTATTGAGAATGATGAGTTTTTAGATTGCATAACAGCGTTGGAGTGCTATGATTCTTCTCGTGAAAGATTAGATAATGCCATTATGTTTGCTGATAAAGAATCATGGGGTACAATCCTTAAAGCACATCCGCACTTAAAGGAAGGGCTGAGTGAAGAAGAATTGGAGGAAGTAAAATATTATCAATATATCAATAAAGGATAAACAATTATCATTATTATTATCCGGGGAAAGTGTACAAGAGAACAACAGAAACAACGATAATGCTAAAATCGTAAATTTTGTGAGTTTTCTGTTTTATTTTTTCTTGACAATAAGCGATTCGCCCTTGTATAGTACTTACAAGACCATTGAGGTTGAACCGTCTGGGCAATTCGAAGCCCTTATTGTTCAACA
>CAMDZB010000016.1 GCA_945910645.1 uncultured Spirochaetaceae bacterium
CCAAAAAGAATCTGGAAAATATTCAACTTGAATACAATAAGCTTTCTGATTTACCACTCGATAATCGTGGAATTGAATTTATTTCTTTTTATCGAGAGCAGTACAGAAATGTTGCAAATGTAAAAATCGATGAAGCGAAAGATAAATTAGAAGAACAATCTGTAAAATTACGTGATGTTTTCCTTCATGATTTTGTATCAGAATTAAAAGAAAATATTGATAAAGCAAAAGAAGAAATAGATAAGATTAACTCAGAACTTAAACGAATCCCTTTTGGTCGTGATATTTATCAATTTAAAATGCTTCCCAAAGGTGATAGAGAAATTTTCTTCACTATTTTAGATAATTTATCTGCATTACAAGGAAATCCGGATTTATTCAGTTCAGATTCTGGTAATGATGAAAAATTAAATTCTGATGTACAGGATTTCTTGGAAAAGATTCTTTCAAGTGAAGATGAAAACGACTACTCGGATTATAGAAATTATTATAATTATGACATGCTCATAAAGAGTAATTCTGGTGATGTAATTACTGAAACTGATTTGTCAAAAAAACAAGGTTCTGCTTCTGGTGGTGAAAAACAGACGCCTTACTTTATTGTTCTAGCCGCAAGCCTTTTGCAATTTTATCCTAAAAATGTAACATGTGCGAGAATTGCATTTATTGATGAAGCTTTTTCAGCTTTATCAAAAGAACGAATTGAACAGATGGTAAAATTTTTGGAGGATAATAACTTCCAGGTTTTCTATGCTGCTCCTCCTGAAAAAATAGATTCTATAGGTCGTTACATTGATAACACTGTAGCACTCTATACGGATGGTCGCTACACAACACCAATTGAAGGTTTTAGGCAGTAAAATGGCATATTCAAAAATACAAAAGAAAATACTGGAATTACTTCTCAAAAAATATGAATCAAGTAAAACTTATGACGGTCAGAATGAAGTTACACAATCATTCTCTATATTGCCAGAAAAAGTTTTCCCTGATTACAACAATGATTTTACAGATATCGACAAAATAAAAGATTTTGAGAACGATATAGAAATTTTGCAAATCAACTCTCTTGTCATTATTTCAAAAAAACAGGATAGAGTTTCAAAGATAACAGCTATTTCCTCTGATGAAAACTGGAACAAGATTCGAACAATTCTTGGAGTCAAAGATAGGAATACGAGAATAAAAGAAGAAATAAATTTTTACTCAAGTATTTTTGATGATTCATCTGTGCACAAAATAATAAAGGATTTTTGCAAAAGTCAAATCGAACAACTAGAATCTGGGAAAAATGCTGAATATCTTCAAAGCGAAGCAAAAGATATACTTGCACTTTTAGTTTTTATTTTACAAAACAAGAGTGAAATTTTGGAACGAGAACTTTCTATTTTAGTTCTTGCAAATTCCAAGATATGGGAATCAAAATACAAAACAAAAGTTTTACGCATTTTGAAAAAGAGTGGATATTTTGATTCTTTAATCGAAAACTGTGTCGATGAAAAAGAAGTAAATAAAGTCATTCTTGAAGAGTGTGGTATTTTTGCAAATCCTTCTTATGTGTATTTCAAGGGAAATGGGACAATAGTTTTTGAAAACGGAAACGTTATAAAAATCTATTCCGATATTTCGCTTGCCATTTCTTCCACCTCAATTAGAAAAATAGTTTCTTTTGAAATAGCAGATTCGAAAGTAATGACTGTTGAAAATTTGACTTCATTCAATAGAATCAATGAGGATGATACTTTTTATATTTTTCTTTCGGGCTACCACAATAACGCAAAGCAAAACTTTTTGAAGAGAATCTATAACCAAAACGCAGAAAAAGAATATTTTCATTTTGGTGACATTGACCCGGATGGTTTTTATATTCTGGAGAATCTTCGCTCGAAAACTCTTATTAATTTTGAGCCTTACAAAATGGGAATTGCGGAACTTAAAATTTATTCAGCTTTTACAAAGACACTTGAAGAAAACGATATCTCGAAAGTCAAAGCCTTGATTGATAATGGATGCCATAAGGAAATCATGGAATATATGCTACATCATAATCAGAAGCTCGAACAAGAAATAATCAGCTTGAAAGAAGAGAACAAATAATAAAAATGAGCAAAAGGCTGCCATTGGGAAGACTTATAAAACCAGTATCCTATCCTTGACAGATTCCTCTTTTATAATTATTATTTTACTCGATTAAAACCGAGTCGAAAATAATCGAGTAAAGGAGTTCTATATGGCATTAGATGAACCTTTTTTTGGAAGAAAAGAAAACATTAAAGCAATCTCAAAATTTTTTAATTCAGATAAAGATAATGCTGCTCTCATTTATGGTCGTCGCCGAGTTGGTAAAACAGAACTGATTAAGCATTGTCTAAAGGGAACTAAAACAACTTCTATTTATTACGAGTGCAAAGAAACTTCTGAAATAAATAATGTTAAATCTCTTTGCGAAATTATTTCAGAAACTTTTGGTCTACCGCCATTAGCCTTTGATACCTTTGAATCAACTCTTTCATTTCTCTATAAACAAGCAAAAGAAAAAGAATTAACTTTTGTAATTGACGAATATCCTTATATCCGAAAAGTTGTAGAAGGTTTGGACAGCATAATTCAGTCTTTTATCGACAATAATAAATCCACTTCAAAATTAAAGCTTATTCTGTGCGGCTCTTATGTAGAAACTATGAAATCTTTGCTTTCAGAAGAAAATCCGCTTTTTGGACGTTTTGATTTAGTAATGAATCTTAAGGCCATGGATTATTATGAGTCTTCACTCTTCTACAAAGATTTCAATGACGAAGATAAGGTTCGTTTATATTCTGTTTTCGGCGGGATTCCTTATTACAACAGACGAATAGATTCCTCAAAGACTGTTAAGCAGAATATAATTGATTTGATTGCAAGCCCAGGCAGTCGTTTTGAAAATGAAGTTCAGATGCACTTGAAATCTGAAATTTCAAAAATGCAAAATGCTTATGAAGTCTTTGAAGCTCTTGCAAAAGGATTTGTTCGATTTAAAGATATTCTTTCCCAGTCTCATGTTTCAAGTTCTCCAACACTGGTCGATGTTCTTAATAAGTTAATAAGCATGGATATCGTTGTAAAAGAATCTCCGATTAACGATGAAAATAACAAGAAAAAGGCCGGCTATTATATTTCGGACCCGCTGACTTTATTTTATTTCAAATATATTTACAGGAATCTTTCCCGTCTTGCAGTTATGGATTCAGAAGTTTTTTATGATAAATTTATTGAAACTGATTTTGAAGAGCATTATGTACCTCTGATTTTCGAACAGGTTTGCAAACAATTTTTGATTCGTAAGAATCGTTCTGGAGAATTAGAGGACTCATTTGAGAAAATTGGGAAATATTGGTATGACGATCCGGTAAATCACAAAAACGGAGAGTTTGATGTGGTCACCGAAAATGATAACAGTTATATTTTCTACGAAGCAAAATTCCGTGATAGTGAAATAGATAAAAACCTTATCCGGAACGAAATTCAACAGATGAACAGCACCGGTTTAGTTTGCAGCAAATATGGATTTTTCTCGAAATCAGGTTATAAAGAAATTGATGAGGCTTACAAAAAACAGCTGATTCTTTATGAATTGAAAGATTTGTATAAGGTATAATCGGATTGACCTCCGGGGTAGTTGCCAGGAGGTCAGGATATTGAGCAACAATATTGAGCAAATTTTAAAGTCGCCTATAGTTTTTTTGAGTCGTTATGTAGTAAAAACTTGCAAAAATGACCCAAAAACGGTAGTATTCAAGCAATTTGAAGCATAATAATATGAGGCGAGGTAAGCGAAGGACATACCTTTGTGGTAGGCCAAGCGCTTAGACTCTGAGTTTTCATAAGATCGCCCAAAGGACGAGTGAAAAAGCGGCAGAGGGGAATCGAACCCCCGTCTCAAGCTTGGGAAGCTTGGGTAATAACCATTATACGACTGCCGCTTATGCTCTTGTATTATTGCACACCATTTTACTTTTTGCAATATTTGCTATATTAATGTAAAATACAGGTACAAGAGATGTTGACTCAGAAAAGATTCCCATTATTACTTATGCTCATATTGTTGCCATTTTCCCTCTACGCAATGCCTGAAAAGAACCTGTTTCCAGAGATAGACGACTCTAAGGGCATAATCGACTTTGAGTTTGAGGAGAACAAGATCACATACTCTGATATAGAGAGGGCGCGATTTTCATCATCAGGATGGACAGCAACATCAAGAGGCGGCATACTTTCAGCATTGGGCTTCTTTAACGTAGGCGATACCGTTGTTGTGAGGGATAAGAGCAACACCTATATTGGTAAGTACATAGTCTATGCAGAGAGCACATATAGCGACAGAGAGAGGGACACTACATACAAGCTTCTTAAGCCGATTTATAAGAAGTTTTCAGCACCTCGAACGGTGCCATTAGGCTTTAACGTTCAGAAGAAGTTCAACTTCAACATAGAGCCGTCATACACATTTTTATACTCAAAAACCACAGGTATGACGCATATGGCTGACATTGCACTTTCAAGCTATAAAATTGCATATCCAATCACTATTACTTTAGGTCCATTCTTTGGACTAAAGCAATACGATAGCAATATTATCCTTGGTGGCTTTGTCGGTGCAAACTACACCCTTCCATTGGACTTTATGGCAAATACCTTAACGAACCTTCATTTTCTATTCGACTTTAAGTGCCTTTTAGGAACGACTCTAACATTAAAATCTGCGTTTTACTACGGTGCATCCTTTAATGCAGGGCTAAAGTGGTACCCGTGGAGTTTTATGTCTTTAAAGCTTCAATTTTCACTTTCATCCCTCTATTCTTCCGATGATTTTTCGACGATATTCAAAGGATACGGTGCGTCATTCGGGGTGGGATTTGAGATCTAAGCGAACAGTAGTTTTAATCGCTATACTCGTACTACTATTGATGTTTTTGCTTCCATCGTGTCAGACATACAAGGTTCAGGGCGTTGAGGTAATACCATTTAACAACATTCAGGGGTACCCTCTCTGGTGGCAAAATCAGGAAGAATCCACACCTAAGACTCTATACTTTTACGAGAGGGCAAGGGGAGAAAACCCGTACCTTGTTCGTCTTGATGCTATAGATAAGCTATTAAACACGCTTGTTGAATCCCTACACGATGAGAACGGCATCGATGAGAGATATCGCTCTGAACTTATCACAACATATGGAATTGATGACCTTGCGCTTAAGATTACAAACATAAGCGTCTACTTACATCCATACAACACCTACGAGTGTATACTTAAGGCCGAGTGTAACGCAAACATATTCTACAGCGAGGGTAAGGTATCCCTTGATGAGATTATTCAAATCGAGAGCGAGATTAATAAGATACGCCTTGATGCAAAGAGTGCATACCGTGATAACAACGACTACGAGGCACTACTTTTATACATAAAGGCTGCAGGAATGGCAGAGTCGTATCCGATCATCTCAGGATCAAACTCATTTGAGGAGCTTACAGAGCGTGCAAAGAGGATCGTAAAGAACATCTACTTTACCATCTTTGGGGTTGATGAAACAGGCGGAAGCTGCTACGTACTTCTAAGAAGGAAGGTTGGCATAATCCATCCACGCGTGAAGGGGGCTGAAATACTCTGTACTCATATTGTAGAGCGTGAGGATGTAAGCCGCGAGGTATACAGCACAGATGATAGAGGAATTATTTCATACAAGTCGAGCATGATGGCAGATGATAAGATAGAAAGCGCTAAGTTCAAGCTGTCGCTTCCGTATCAACTTGATCTATTCAAAACAGAGAAGGGTAAGACTTTTGTAAAGGAGCTCAAGGCGCTTACTGATAAAAATGAGATTGACTTTTCGTACGTAAGGGAGAACACGCTTAAGGACAAAACTTCATCTGTAGTGATACTTCTTCAGGATGAAAACGGCGAAGTGATCAAAGATAGCTCCTTAAAGATGGAGTTTACGTCTCTTATCAGCGCAGTAACAGAGACTGAGTTTAAGATGATCACCCTCGATGACCGCGACGAGGGTATTTTATTTGAAGGCGTGAATGAGGATAGCGTTCTTAAAGATCTTGAGAGGTACAAGGAGAGCGATAAAGACAACGAGTACATGCTGATCTTCTTTGTTAAGGTTGATGAGGTTCAGAACATCCAGCGCACATCAGAACGTGCCGTCTCTACAAGGGGTAAGCTTTACTTCTATGATAAAACAAATGAGGAAATCCTTTATAAAAACGAGGATATAAGCGGTGTTGGTGTTAACATTAACGAGTATGACGCCATCAAAAACTCATTTAGGATGTGCTTTGAATTTGCATCAAAGAGCTTCCAGAACTTCGTACTTGTAGACTTTGAGTAGCCCATGTGTTCACCCTAATAAAAGCCTTTTATAGAATGATTTCTTATTACTTATATCAGAAATAGATGTAGATACCATATATTATACTTTTATTTATTTCATAAGATTTGGTTTTCTTGCCCTTTTTACTCTAACTTTGTACTATTATCATGGAGGGTGAGGATATGATGAAAATTACAGAAGATATTAGATATGTTGGAGTAGACGATCATAAAATTGATCTATTTGAAGGACAATATGTTGTAAAGAACGGAATGTCCTACAACTCGTATGTAATTTTAGACGACAAGATTGCTGTATTAGATACAGTTGATGAGCACTTTAAAGACGAGTGGCTCTCGAACGTCAAAGCCGTTCTAAATGGCCGTGATCCTGACTATCTTGTTGTTCATCACATGGAAGGTGATCACAGCGCAAACATCGGCGCATTCATGAGTGAGTATCCAAAAACAACTATCGTATCATCGCTTGCTGCGTTTAACATGATCAAGTGCTATTTCGGGAGCAGTTATGAGGATAGAAGGCTTGTGGTGAAGACAGGCGATACTCTGAACCTCGGAAAGCACACTTTGAAGTTTGTAGAGACTCCTATGGTTCACTGGCCTGAGGTTATCATGTCTTATGATGAGAAAGATAAGGTTTTGTTCTCAGCAGATGCCTTTGGTACTTTTGGTGCAAACGATGTTAAAACTGACAACTGGGATGATGAGGCAAGACGCTACTACATCGGCGTTGTCGGCAAGTTTGGCGTGCAGGTACACTCGGCTCTATCAAAGATTACAAAGCTTGATGTTCGGACCATCTGTGCACTTCACGGACCTGTACTTACATCAAATCTCTCGCACTATTTGGATCTCTACAACAAGTGGAGCACATACGAGAGTGAGGATGATGGAGTTCTTATTGCCTACAGCTCAATCTACGGGCATACAAAGAAGGCTGCACTCAAACTCGAGAAGGAACTTAAAGACAGGGGAATTAAGAACGTTGACATTAGAGATGTTCCAAGAAGCGATATGTATGAGTGCGTTGCCCTTGCGTTTAAGCATAAGAAGCTTGTAATCGCAACAACATCATACAATGCGGATATATTCCCATGTATGAAGCACTTTGTCGATCATCTAATTGCACGTGGATACAAAAACCGTACCATTGGTATCATTGAAAGCGGCTCCTGGGCTCCAATTGTCACTAATAGTGTAAAGAAGAAGTTTGAAAACAGCAAAGACATCACGTTCCTTGATAAGGGTGTTAAGATCCTCTGTGCTCTTAATGAGAAGAACGAGGATGAGATAAAAGAGCTTGCAAGCCTCTTATAATAAAAACTAAAGTACATTCACATGAAAATCAAGAATAAAGACATAGGACTCATAGACACCAATATGACTCTTAGAGGCACGATTATAGGCGTTATTGGGCTTATTATCATCACAGTCTCATCGCTTTACGTTGCCTTAAAGCTTGGAGCTCTTCCATGGCCTACAGTGTTTGTAACAATCCTTTCGATGAACCTTCTTAACAGAATGAAGAACTCAACGCTTCAGGAGGTCAACTGTACGCATACGCTAATGAGTGCAGGAAGTATGGTGGCAGGTGGACTTGCATTCACCCTACCAGGGCTCTGGATTATCAACCCAAACTATGAGATTTCATATGTATCCGTGCTTGTATCTACGCTTGTTGGTGCAATCCTTGGCACAGTGTTTACATCAATCTATAGAAAGTCGTTTATCGAGGTAAAACAGCTTCCCTATCCAATCGGTGAAGCTGCATATAAAACCCTCCTTACATGGCAGAATAAGAAGAGTGGACTCTGGTTATTTCCATCCCTTGCGTTCTCTGCAGTCTTTACGTTCATCCGTGACTTCTTTGGAAAGATCCCAACGCTTCTTGGAATCTATAAGGGTAACAAGTACATATCTCCACTCACGCTTTATGTATCACCAATGGCATTTGCAATCGGTGCAATGATAGGAACAAAACTTGCCCTTTTCTGGGCGCTCGGTATGATAAGTGGATACTTTATGCTCACTCCAATTGGAATCAGTACAGGACTCTTTGAAAGCATGGTTGAGGCAGACAGCTTCAGAAGTAACCTTGGGCTTGGAATCATGATTGGAACAGGGCTTGCTATCGCGCTTAAGGCTATAATCACATTCGTGATCTCTATAAGTAAGAACAAGGGGAAGGCTAGTATTTCTGTTGATAAAACAAGGATTGTTGAGCTTGTTGTAGTGCTCCTTCTCTGTATGATCCTCCTAGTTGTATTTACAGATGTTAAGTTCTACGAGTGCATACTTTTATTCATAGGATGTGCATTTGCAACATACCTTTCTGGTATGTTAACAGGAGAGACTGGTATCAATCCAATGGAAGTGTTTGCCCTCATCGTTATGATCGCAATCGGTAAGATCGCTTCAACATCTATCCTACCACTGTTTATCATCGCAATTGCAACAGCCGTTGCAGGAGGGCTCTCAGGCGACGTTATGAACGACTTTAAGTCGGGCTACCTTATTGGAACTCCATACAAGAGCCAGCTTAAAGCTGAGGCAATTGGAGGAATAATCGGTGCAATAATCGCAGCCTCAGCAATTTTTGTGCTAAAGAGCGCATACACATTCGGAAGTGCAGAGATGCCAGCTCCTCAAGCTACTAACATCGCAAAGGCAATCGGAGGGCTTGATAATCCGCTTGCATTCGGAATTGGTATTGCAAGCGGTGTGGTGCTCTGTTTGCTTTCAATTCCATCATCTTTGATCGGACTTGGAATGTATCTTGGCACGTATATCACAATAAGCGTATGCCTTGGAGCACTTGTGATGTTCATAATCAATAAGGCATTTAAGAATAGGACAGATGAGGCAAACCTTGTGTCTGCCGGTCTTCTTGGAGGCGAGGGATTTGCAGGAGTAATTATCTCCTTTATTAAAGTTTTAAGTGTATAATTAATTCATGAACAACAATTTGTACCCTATATACACAAATGAAGCAAACTGTAGAGATTGTTACAAGTGTGTAAGGGTATGTCCTGTAAAGGCAATTAAAGTTAAGAACAGCATAGCCA
The DNA here is from genome assembly GCA_945910645.1 of uncultured Spirochaetaceae bacterium. Lineage (GTDB taxonomy): Bacteria > Spirochaetota > Spirochaetia > Sphaerochaetales > Sphaerochaetaceae > UBA9848. The sequence goes on from CAMDZB010000016.1 coordinate 9,439, forward strand.
CGATAGCCACCGAGAGATGTACCTATTGTGGAGAGTGCGTCAGGGTGTGCCCAGCAAAGGCAAAAGTAATCAGAAACGATGTTCCATACGTTCAAAACCTCATCAAAAACAAGGGGAAAAGGAAGGTGTTTGCATCTTTATCCCCATCGTACATATCAGAGTTTGATAAGAGGAAGGATGCGGTTTTAGTTGCTCTTAAGACGCTAGGATTTGATTTTATCTCAGAGACGTCAATCGGCGATGCGATAGTTGCAGAATGCATAAAAGAGCGGATGAATAAGTATGGTGGCAAGTACTCAAAGATATCAACATCATGTCCATCTGTTGTAGAACTCATCAAAAAATACTACCCTGAGCTTGAGGGGGAACTCTCTGACATTCCATCCCCATTACAGTGCCACGCAAAGTATCTTCGCTCTCTTTATGGTGATGACATCATTGTGGTCTACATAGGCCCATGTATTTCAAAGAAGCTTGAGGCTGATCATACAGATGGTTATCCTAACGCATCGCTTACGTTTATAGAGTTTAAAGACTGGCTGTTGGATGAAAACATAAACCTTGATGAGATTGAGGTAAGTATTCAAACGGGTGACATTCCTCTTCCATCGTTTGTTCCTAAAAAGGCGGGCGTTTCGATGCTCTCTGTTCTTTCGGGAGGAACAGTTGCGTCTCTTAAGGGCGTGAAGAAGGAGAAGCCACTTTCTGAGAACTCAATATTCATAAGCGGCGGTGACTCGATCATCGAGGTGATGGACACGTATGAAAAGAGCGGATATCTTGAGTCCCTTTTCTGCGCACTTGGATGTATAAATGGCCCGGGACTCTCTGAAAAGCGCTCTATTGCAAAGCGTAAAAAGTTAACCCTGGAGTACGTGAACAATAGACTCATGGAAGAGCGTGACATCTTTGTACCCGATGAGGACTTTGTAAGCGATGTACTTAAAAAAGGCTATGGAATCCTTGGAGAGATGCACGAGAAGAAGCGCGATAAATCAATCTGGAAGAAGTTCTCAAACGAACAGGTCAAGGAAGCGCTACGCATTCTTGGAAAAGAGAAAAAAGAGGATGAGTACAACTGCGGAGGATGCGGATACGACACATGTAGAGATCTTGCAGAGGCATACCTTGCCGGAATGGCTGAGGATGACATGTGCGTTGTTCGTGCACGTAGGGAAGCCGAAAAAAAAGTAAACATGCTTCTTAAGACAATTCCAATGTCTGTACTCATTGTAGATTCATCCTTTAAGATTGTGGATTATAACGACAGCTTTTATAGGATGTTTTCGTCGTACAAGAGTTCAACACCTAGTGAGAGTAATTTTGATTTTAAGGATAAGATCAATATTCTTAAAAATGCAGATCTTATAGAAATAAAGGATTCAATCTCTCAAATTTTTGATGATGATAAGAAACTCATCACAAAGCGCATTAAGATTAAGAAGCGAGTGCTTCAGTGTACGTTCTTTGAGATTGAGAAAAAACGCCTTGTCGGTGTGATCTTTGATGATATCACAACGCCGAGTGCAGAGAAGGAGTTTGTTGTAAAGAATGCACGCAATGTTATCAATAACTCGCTTAAGACTGTGGAAGAGATTGCATCCCTTCTTGGGGAGAATGCTGCAGAGACTGAGATTGCGCTTAACTCGCTAATTGAAGCATTCGGAAGCGATGAAATAAAATAACAAGCGTTATATAACAATGGATAATTATTACGTTGATGTTGACTACTACAATGTCTCTAAGGATGGGGAAAGGATATCAGGCGATGTATTTCTAATGTCGCGTGATAAGGAGAGTAGGCGGATAGTCTCAGCCTTAAGCGACGGGCTTGGAAGCGGCGTTAAGGCAAACGTGTTATCCTCCCTCACAGCGCATATGATTCAGAGGATGTCATCAAGCACCATGGATCTGATGCACTCTGCAGAAATTGTTATGAATACCCTACCTACGTGTAAAGACAGGAACATAAGCTACTCAACATTTACGATTGCGGATGTTCACTTTTCAGACCACGATGACAACTATCTTCGCCTCATCGAATACGACAATCCTAAAGCGCTGCTGTTTAAGGGGGTGGAGAGTGCGGAAACCACTAGAAAAAGCCTTGAACTTAAGAGAAAGGATGCCTTTAAAAAGGAGGTAATTTACGAGTCGAATATTCCCCTTAAGTTAAACGATAGAGTTGTTGTGTTCACAGACGGCGTTACTCAGTCAGGCATGGGGGATAAAGACCCGCTTGGATGGGGAATGGATCCCCTTAAGGCGTTTATATCAAAAACCATAAAGGATAACCCTGACATCTCATCCCGTCTCCTTTCAAAAACTATCGTTCTTGAGGCGCTCTCTCGAGACGGAGGAAAGGCAAAGGACGACATCACAGCCTTTGTTGTACACCTAAGGCGTCCACGCTGTACGCTTCTTGTAACAGGGGCACCTTTCTCTGAGGATAGTGATAAGATACTTGCAAAGAAGATCAAGGAATTTGACGGAAAGCGCATCATCGCAGGCGGGACTACATCGAAAATCGTCTCACGTGAGCTCTCACTGCCGTTAAAAGTTGATTTATCCACGTTTTCAAAAGACATTCCTCCTCAATCCAAAATCGAGGGAATTGACCTTGTGACTGAGGGTATGATCACGCTTAATGCAGTTGCAGACATACTTGATGAGAAGAAGTCCATCACATCACTTGAAAATCCAACCCTTAAGAAGTTTGCACGCCTCCTTCTTGATAGCGATAAAGTACACTTTATTGTGGGTACAAAGATTAACGAATCCTACCAGGATCCTAACCTTCCCATGGAGCTTGGAATTAGGCGTACCGTGGTAAATCGGATACGAAAGGCACTCGAGGAAAACTTTCTTAAAAAGACCTCACTAGAATATTTATAACAACTTTTATAATATAAAGTTGATATGAAAAGACAACTTATATTATTTTTATCCATCGTTTTGCTATTCAGCGTAAGTTGTAATAACAAAAGGAATGATGGAGAGACGCTCACTCTTGTATCATACTCATCGTTCTTGGACGAATGGGGAGCAGGAAGTGAGATAATCAGCGCTTTTGAGGCTGAAAATGGCATCAAAGTGAACAGGATAAACGCAGGAACAGGTGCCGAGCTTGTCACCTACATCAAAGATAACTACGAGATGAAAAACGCAGATGTTGTTGTTGGAATCAGCGACGATTTTATTGACGACGACCTTGATGATTATGTTGACAACCTTGAGGCGTTTGACTACAGCTATTACGCCTTCCTGATTGCAAAAAACAGTAAGATTACACCGCCAAAAACACTCTTTGACCTATTAAAACCAGAGTACAACAAACAGTTCATACTAATCGATCCACGCACAAGTTCAGTAGGTCTGGGGCTTCTATACTGGACGTATTCAGTACTCGGAAAGGAGGGCGCAATAGAGTGGTGGAAGGGTGCGCTTGATAATGCGCTCACAGTGGCATCATCATGGTCTGAGGGCTACGGACTCTTTACAAATGGCGAGGCACCTATTGTCATAAGCTACTACACAAGTCCATGGTACGATATGTACAATGGCGATGAGCCATATGCAGAGACCCTAGAGTTTGAAGATGGACACATCAAGTGTAGCGAGTACATGGGAGTGTTAAAAAACGCACCGAATAAAACCAATGCCGAAAAGTTCATTGAGTTTATGAAGAGTGAAAAGTCGCAAGAGGCACTATCTGCGTCAAACGTGATGTACCCTGTGGTTAATCCATCGTTTGTGAGGATAAACGAGCCTAAGAACGTTGTAAATAAGATCGATATGAGCCTTTCTGATATTCTTGATTCTTGGTCTAGAGAGGTTCTATAATAAAACATTATGAGCGATAACAAAACTAAAGAAAAGAAGAATAAACTACATTCTCCATTTATGCAGCTAACCACATTAAGACGCTTTGGAATCTTAATTATTACATTTTTAATTGCATACATCCCTGAAAATTCACTTCCAGTATCGCGTCCGGTACGATCGTTGATAATCGTTGCACTTCTTCTTGTATGGACATTTTTTGAACTTGCCTCCCTGCGTTTAAGCCACGCACGCCGCCTCATCCAGAAGGGCAAGAAGGAAAAGGGCTGGAAAGCATTCAAGGGCGTTGTAAAGACCCCAATTGTTCCACTCTCAAGCGACGAAAAGCTGTTTTTAGGAACAGCATTCATCCAGCACTCGGATGAGCCTGAGGTTGGTATTGCATACCTTGAAAAGTGGATCTCTAAAACAAAGAGCGAATACAACCGCATCAGAGCTACAAACGCCGTTGCTCTTGGATATTTCAGAATTGGAAACAAGGAGAAGGCAATTGAGCTTTCAAAAGACCTATATGAAAAGGATTACGACGATGTTGGGCTGCTCATAAACTACTCAACATTCCTACTTGCAAACGGTGATTACGAGAAAGCATTCGATGTGATCGAGAAGGGTGGCAACAACATCTACATTCTTGATAACCTCGGCGTGTACTACCTTGTAAACGGCATGCATAAGGATGCAATCAAGCTCTACCGCGAAATTTTAGACAACATGCATCCTCACTTTGTTGAGTTCTATATCCACGCCTTCCAGAGCGAGCTTTACTACTCATGTAAGGCAAATGCACGCGAGATGCTAAGAGCATCACTCTCATGCCCACGCGTACTTACATCTCCATTCTCAAAGGAGTATGTCGAACGCCTTCTTAAGGAGATGGAAAACTCAAGCGGAGAGGCAAAGATCAACGCATCTGTTGAGGAAGTTGCATTCGGTAAGGAATGGGCCAACACTCAAAAGGTATACATAAAGCCATCACAAGAGGATATCGACTACTTCCATAAAGACCCATACGATGAGGTCGAGGTTGATCTTGATGAAGACAACAAGACAGATGATGAGGTCAAAGAGAGCGAAAATGAACAAAATGTTCAAAATAATAACGCGGAGTTAGTTGACGAAGCAATTAAAAAATAGTACTTTTTAATCGAAGAGAAATCTATGAATTTGTTTGGCAGGCTTGTAGCAAATCTAGCCTACTTAAGGAGGAACAAATGATAAAAGTTGGTATTAACGGATTTGGCCGTATTGGTCGATTTGTATTTAGAGCAGCATTAGAAAACAGAAAGGATATAGAAATTGTAGGAATTAACGATCTATGTCCTGTTGACTATCTTGCATACATGTTAAAGTATGACACAATGCATGGTAAGTTCTCAGGAACAATAGATTGTGATGTAGAGAAGTCACTTCTCATCGTAAACGGACACAAGATCCGCGTTACAGCAGAGAAGGATCCTTCACAGCTTAAATGGGATGAGGTAGGAGCTGAGTACGTTGTTGAATCAACAGGTCTATTCCTCACAAAAGAGAAGGCTGAAGCACACATCAAGGCTGGTGCAAAATACGTGGTTATGTCAGCTCCATCAAAGGATGATACTCCAATGTTTGTATGCGGCGTTAACGAGAACACATACAAGAAGGGTACACAGTTTGTATCAAACGCATCATGTACAACTAACTGCCTTGCACCAATTGCAAAGGTTCTTAACGATACATTTGGAATTAAAGATGGTCTTATGACTACAGTACACTCAACAACAGCAACACAGAAGACAGTTGATGGCCCATCACTTAAAGATTGGCGCGGTGGAAGAGCTGCAAGTGGCAACATCATTCCATCATCAACAGGTGCTGCAAAGGCTGTAGGAAAGGTTATTCCAACGCTCAACGGCAAGCTTACAGGACTTAGCATGAGAGTTCCAACACTTGATGTATCAGTTGTTGACCTCACAGTTAACCTTGAAAAGAGCACAACTTACGATGAAATTTGTAAGGCTATGAAGAAGGCATCAGAAGGCGAACTCAAGGGCATCCTTGGTTACACAGATGAAGATGTAGTATCATCAGACTTCCTTGGAGACACAAGAACATCAATCTTCGATGCAAAAGCTGGTATCGCACTTACAGATACATTTGTTAAAGTTGTAGCATGGTATGATAACGAGATTGGTTACTCAAACAAGGTGCTCGACTTGATCGCACACATGAAGAAAGTTAACGGCTAATATTCAAAGGGGTGGCGTTGAAAGTCACCCTTTTTTTTAAAGGTATACATATGAAACTTAGAACAATTAATCAACTATCAGAGAAGGATTTAGACTCAAAGAAGGTTCTAATCCGTGTAGACTTTAACACGCCAGTCAAGGATGGAAAAGTTACGGACAACACTCGCATAGTCGCAGCTCTCCCTACAATCAAATACCTTCTTGATAAGGGAGCATCCCTTGTCGTTATGACGCATCTTGGACGTCCAAAGGGCGAGAAGAAGGCAGAATTTTCACTAAAACCTGTACGCGATGAGTTTGAAAAGCTCCTTGGTAAAAAGGTCTCTCTTGCAAGCGATGTGATCGGCGATGATGTAAAGAAAGAGGTGGAGAGCCTAAAGAAGGGTGATGTGCTTCTTCTTGAGAACGTACGTTTCTACAAGGGCGAGGAAGCAAACGACATGGACTTTGCAAAGACACTCGCATCATACGGTGATCTCTACGTTAATGATGCATTTGGAACGGCTCATAGGGCTCACGCAAGCACAGAAGGAGTTGCACACTTCCTTCCATCATACGCAGGCTTCCTAATCGAGAAGGAGGTTAAGTTCATGTCTCCACTTCTTGAAAAGCCTGAGCATCCATTTGTTGCTCTAATCGGAGGAAGCAAGGTATCATCAAAGATCTCAGTGCTTGAATCCTTGAGTAAGACATGCGATACAATCGTAATTGGCGGTGGAATGGCATATACATTCCTTAAGGTTCAGGGTCATAGCGTTGGAAAGAGCCTTGTTGAGGACGATTACATAGAGACTGCAAAGAGCTTCCTTGAGAGCACTAAAAAGAGAGGAGTTAAGGTTATCCTTCCACTCGATCACCTATGCGCATCAGAGTTTAATGAGAATGCAGATGCAGTATACGTAGATAGCCCTGATATCCCATCAGACCTCATGGGTCTTGATATTGGTAAGAAGACAGTAGCTGAGATCAAGGGAGCAATTAAGAGTGCAAAAACAGTATGCTGGAACGGTCCTATGGGCGTGTTTGAATTTGAAAAGTTCTCACACGGCACAGAGGAGGTTGCAAAGGCACTTTCAGAAAGTGATGCAATCACAGTTGTTGGTGGTGGCGACAGCGTTGCTGCTGTAAACAAGTTCCATCTTTCTGACAAGATCTCACACGTATCAACAGGAGGAGGAGCATCCCTTGAATTCCTTGAGGGTAAGACGCTTCCTGGCATTAAAGCATTAGAGGACTGATATGAGAAAACTATTTATTGCGGGCAACTGGAAGATGAACACCACGGTTGATGAGGGTGTCAAACTTGCAAAATCACTTGTAGAGAAGTATAAGGATGAAAAGGCTGTACGCCTTGCAATTGCAGTACCATTTACGCACCTTAGCGAGATTGGTAAGGTGGTGAATGGAACAAGCGTTGAACTTGCTGCAGAGAACATGAACGAGAATGAGAAGGGCGCTTACACAGGTGAAATCTCAGCATCAATGCTCAAAGGACTCGGTGTAAAACTTGTAATCATTGGACACAGTGAAAGACGCCACATCTTTGACGAGTCAAATGAGACTGTAGCAAAGAAGGTTAAGGCTGTGATTGATAACGGCTTTGAGTGTATCCTCTGCGTTGGGGAGACTAAGGATGAACGGGAATCAGGAAAGCTTGAGAGCGTACTCAAGAGCCAGGTTGAGAGCGCATTATCTCCACTCTCTGAAAGCGAAGTTAAGAAGGTGATCATCGCATACGAGCCTGTATGGGCAATCGGAACAGGGCTTACAGCATCAAAGGATGATGCAGAGAGTGCTCATAAGTACATCCGCTCACTTGTTGAAAAGATGTTCGGAAAGAGTGTTGCCGATAGTCTTATCATTCAATACGGCGGCTCTGTAAACGGATCAAATTCAAAGGAACTCATGTCTATGGATGACATAGACGGTGCACTTGTAGGAGGGGCATCCCTCTCGTTTGAGAAGTTTTCTCCAATCATCGAAAGTGTTAAATAATAGACAGATACCATCCGATTTTTGTTTATTATATGAGAATTATAAAAATCGCATCTTCGTAACGTTTTTAGCGTTAATTTTCCCATTTGTATGATAAAATATAATTGGTAAAAAACGGAGGTGCGATACATTTTATGTCAAAGATTCTTTTAAAGAATATCCACACATTGATGACGGATCCTAGAAAGAAGGATCAAAGCGGTGTTGATTTATTAATCGTAGATAATCTAATTGAGAAAATTCAAAAGAACATCAAGGTTGAAAGAGGAGTAAGAGTAATCGACTGTTCAAATCTTGTTGTAATCCCAGGCATGGTGAATACACACCATCACTTCTACCAGACGCTTACACGTAACCTTCCTGATGTGCAGAATGCAAAGCTATTTAACTGGCTTACATACCTTTATGAGATATGGAAGGGCATCGATGATGAGGCTGTATACTACTCATCACTCACGGCAATAGCAGAGTTACTTAAGAGCGGCTGTACTACCACAACAGACCATCACTATCTATATCCAAAGAACTTTAAAGGCGACATAATGGCCATCCAGTTTGAGGCTGCAGATATGCTTGGCATACGTTTCTCTCCAACAAGGGGCAGCATGAGCCTTTCAAAGAAGGATGGGGGACTTCCGCCTGACTCTGTTGTCCAGGATGTTGATACTATCCTTAAACACAGCGAGGAATGCATACAGAAGTTCCACGATAAGGATGGCATGGCTATGCATAAGATAGTCCTTGCTCCCTGTTCGCCATTCTCCGTAACAAAGGAATGCATGAAGGAGAGCGCAAAGCTTGCACGTAAATATAAGGTTCATCTTCACACGCATCTTTGCGAGACAATGGATGAAGAGGATACCTGTAAGGCTATGTACGGCCTCAGACCGCTTGCTCTAATGGAGGAGTGTGACCTTATCGGAAATGACGTATTCTATGCTCATGGCATCTGGTTTAACGACGATGAGCTTAAGATTTTAAAAGAGACAGGATCACACATTGCACACTGTCCGTCATCAAATATGCGCCTAGGATCAGGAATATGCAGAGTAAAGGAGATGCTCGCTATGGGTATCAACGTAGGACTTGCAGTTGACGGAAGTGCATCAAACGACTCATCAAGTATGCTTCTTGAGGCAAGAACAGCCCTTTACCTTCAGAGAGTAAAATACGGTTCTGATGCACTCTCTGCACGCGATGTATTCAAGATGGCATCCGAGAACGGTGCAAAGATGCTAGGATTCAAGAAGGTTGGGCGCCTTGAGGAAGGTTGGGCTGCAGATATAGCCATATTCGATTCAAACACAGACCTATCATTTGCTGGCTCTCAGAGCGACAGTGTTGCATCGTTACTGTTCTGTACGCCAAAGGATGCAAAATACACCATAGTAAACGGAAAGCTTGCGGTTGATAACTATCATCTTGTGGGCTTTGATGAGGAATGGCTTGTAAAGATGCAGAACGAATCTGCAAAGAAGCTTTATAAGAAAGCAGGAATTATTTAAGGAGGTTTTACGTGATTAAAGAATTAGAAGTTGCAAAGAATGTAAAAGACGCAGTAAAGCTAATCAAACAGGGGTATTTGCCCTATGCAGGAGGCACAGAGATTACACGTCTTGGCAGCTTTGTTAAGGGTGAAAAGTTTGTATCTCTTAAGAACTGCGCCCTTGATACTATTGAGGAAATTGGTGATGAAATTAAGATTGGTGCAATGTGCACATTTACTGATTTAATCAAGTCGCCGATTATTCCTGATGCACTTAAAAAAGCGCTCCATTTTTGCTCCTCCCTTCAGAAGAGGAACATGGCAACAATTGGCGGTAATATTCAAATGCATCGTGATGATTCATACCTTATTCCAACTCTAATTGCATACGACAGCGAGATTGAAAGCTCATATGGAAAGGGTAGGCACCCGATGTTCATACTTGATGATATCGACCTTAAGCGTGAGTTTATCACATACATCTATATTAAGAAAAACAGGACAGTTGTATCTGATCGTATTGCAAACACTCAGGCAAGCCATGCTCTAATCACAGCATCAATCGGCGGTGTGTCAAAGGATGAGTTTGTCATCTCTGCGGCAATCAAGGATACAGCGATTATAAGCATGCTTGGAGATCCATCCACGTACGCGACTTTCCAGGATGGAATCACATTCAAATCAGACGTGCTTTACGGATCAAAAGAGTATAAAAAGTACATCACAGCAACTGTAATTGAGGGCTTAGTGAAAGAGTATGAGAAGAAAATAGGGGGTAACAAATGAAAAAAGTTGAGTTAAAGAGAATTGGCGTTGATGTAGTGATCAACGGTCAGAAGAAACACTTTAATGTAACCCCAAACACAAGCCTCAGAGAGATGCTTCTTGAGGATAATCACAAGGCTGTTAGAGACTCAGACGACAGGGAGGGATTCTGCGGAAGCGATACAGTCCTTGTAGATGGAGTTCCAGTGTATGCAAACTTAACACTTGCAGCTCTATGCGATGGAAGTGAAATCAGAACACCCGATGGGCTTGCAGATCCATCACATCTTACTGTAGTTCAGCAGGCTCTAGTTGATGCTGGTGTTGTTCAGAGTGCATACAATTCACCTGCAACAGCTCTTCTACTCACATGGCTTCTCGAAAACAATAAAAATCCATCAAAAGAAGACATAAAAGAGGCTCTATCTGGCATATTCATAAGGGATGCAGGATACGAGCACTACTACTTGGCTGTAAAGCTTGCACTTGAAAAGTTAAAGAGCGGAAAGTATAAGACAGCCACAGCTCCATCGTTTAGGGAGAACCTTGAGGTTGTAGGAAAGCCAATGTCTAAGATAGATGGGGCACAGCTTGTAACAGGATCACAGGCATTTGTTGAGGACTACGTGCCTGAGGATACATACCACATGGTGGTGTTAAGATCGCCACACGCATCTGCATACATCAACTCGATTGATACATCAAAGGCAATGAAGGTTCCTGGAGTTGTAGAGATCCTCACAGCGTACAACACGCCTGAGACTCACTATATGCAGGCCGGTCAGGGTAACCCGGAGCCATCCCCACATGACAGACGCCTATTCAACCTAAAGGTGCGTCACGTAGGCGACAGGGTTGCTGCAGTTATTGCAGATACTCTTGAACATGCTGAGGAGGCTAAAAAGCTTATAAAGGTAGATTACGACGTCCAGAAAGCTGTATTTACGGTGGAAGAGGCAATGAAGGAAGGAGCACCTCTTGTTCATAACGGCATTGTTGAATACAGAGCAGGAGCACCGGCCGATCTTGATGAATACAACAAAAAAGCAGGGGATGAAAGGGAAGGAAAGGTAATTTATCAGTTCCCACTCCATGCCGACATCAGAAGAAATATCGCCGCATCAAACAAGGGTGAAATCGGTGATGTTGAAAAGGGCTTCAAAGAGGCCGATGCGATTGTAGAGCGCACATATCAGACAAGCCAGATTCAGCACACTCCACTTGAGACTCACATCTGCTTTGCAAAGATGGAAGCTGGGCGCCTTGTAGTATACGCATCAACACAGGTTCCATACCACGTAAGAAGAATCTGCGGATGGGTTACAGGACTTCCTGAGAACAAGATACACGTTATTAAAACGCGTGTTGGAGGCGGTTACGGCTCAAAGCAGGACATCCTCATTGAGGACTTAACAGGATACGCTGCATTTGCAACAGGTAAGCCTGTGCTCTGTCATAATACTCGTGAAGAGGAGTTTATCGCAAACTCAACTCGTCACCCAATGCGAGTGCACGTGAAGATGGGCGGAAAGAAGGACGGAACTATTACAGCAATATACCTTGAGGTATGTGCAAATACAGGACCTTACGGCAACCACTGTCTTACAGTTCCAATGAACTCATGTTCAAAGACGCTGCCACTATTCAAAGTTGATAACATGAAGTACGACCTTAAGGTGTTCTATACAAACACTCCACCTGCAGGCGCATACCAGGGCTACGGCACTCCAAAGGGTAACTTCGGCCTTATGATGGCAATGGCAGAACTTGCAGAGAAGCTCGGTGTGGATTACAAAGAGATGGTTCTTAAAAACCACGTTGAGGAAGGCTACATGCTTGAGATCCTCAAAGGCTTGGGCGAAGGACGCGAAGGCAACGTTGTACCTGTAGGTTCATGCGGCCTACGTGAGGCAATCGAGAAGGGCGCCAAGATGATAGAGTGGGGCAAGAAGGAGCAGAGTAAGGATCCTGACTGGAAGATAGGAAAGGGCTTTGCTATGATCATGCAGGGTTCAGGTCTTCCAGGACTCGACCACGCCGAGGCGCTTGCTAAACTTGAAACAGACGGCTCTGTGATCCTCTCAGGAGGAGGTGCAGACCTCGGAACCGGTCTTGATACAATCTCTGCAAAGATTGCGATGGAAGTGTTAAAAATGCCACTTGAGAGGATTACGATCATCTCAGGTGATACAGACACCTGCGTATTTGATACAGGATCGTATGCCTCATCAGGAACATTCTTCTCAGGAAACGCATCGTATGTGGCATGCGTAAAGCTTAAGGAAGCTATCATTAAAGAAGCTGCGCTTCAGATGGATGAGGATGAGAAGAACTTAACAATTGTTTACCCTGGCGTTGTAAAGTCAACAGTTACGGGCAAGGAGAAGAGCTACTACGAAATTTCACACGCAGCCTGCCAAGGTAACGGACGCGGTCAGGTTGTAGCTCACGGCTCGTTTGTGACAGCAGCATCATCAGTCCCATACGGCGCACACTTTGCAGAAGTTGCTGTGAACGTAAAGACAGGCGAGGTGAAGGTGAACAAGTTCTACGCCCTTCAGGATGCAGGAACACCAATCAACCCTGAGGTTGCGCTCTGTCAGATGTACGGCGCTGTAATGAAGAGTATCGGTCACACGCTATACGAAGACATGAAGCTTGATAAGAAGGGTAACTGTGTGAATGCAAACATGACGGACTACGGCGTTCCAATGATCACAGAAGCTCCTGAGGACTTCAAGGCAGTGCTTATCGATGTAAACGACAAGTTTGGACCATTTGGTGCAAAGTCAATCTCAGAGATCGCATGTAACGGTGCGGCTCCTGCAATCGGTATTGCAATACACGATGCTGTAGGCGTTTGGATTGAATCATGGCCGATGTCGAGAGAGAAAATACTCAAGGCAATGGGCAAATTTTAATAGAGTTTTATCCATTTTTGAAAGGTTGCAATTATTCTCAAAGATGGATAAAATTTTTCCCTAGAGGCAAAACATGAAAAAGAAATTTATTTCAATCTTATTAGTTTTAGTGATTGGTGTAGGAACTCTGTTTGCAGCAACTGCATCAGGTTCACACTCATCAAAGCTACCATCATCACGCCTAGGACTAGGTGTTGCAGTTGGTTTTCCTTCAATCGATCCAATTCTTACATACACATACAGCGAGCCTAACAATGCATTTGGATTTAGACTTGCAGCAAGCGCAGGTATTTCACTTTATAGCGGCCTTGGTATGCATGCATCATTAGGTGGAGACTGGATTTTCTACAAGCTTGAATTTACAGATACAGGATCCCCTGAGGCTGAAAATAGCGTATTGGACTTCAGCCTTGGTGGATCACTTTCATTCACTTCATGGAAAGGGTTTGATTCAACGTATATCGCTCCTGCAGGTGTATTTACAATCACATACACATTTGCAAAGAATTGGACTGTATTTACTCGCGAGTCATTTGGATATTCAATTGCCCTTGCAAAAAATTCTAGCTCATATTTCTATTACAACTTTACAGTTGGATTTACATACGAGTTCGGCCTAGACGAAAATAAGAGAAAATAAATGTCACTAAACTGTGGAATTGTTGGCTTACCAAACGTAGGTAAGTCGACAATTTTTTCATTGCTAACATCAACTCCTGTGGAGATTGCAAACTACCCTTTCTGTACAATAGAGCCGAACGTCGGCATAGTAAATGTACCGGATGAGCGTCTTGATAACATCTCAAAGCTCGTACCTGCAAAGAAGGTCATTCCTGCAGTTACGGAATTTGTGGATATCGCAGGGCTCGTGAAGGGAGCATCAAAGGGCGAGGGGCTTGGCAACAAGTTTCTCTCATCGATTAGAGAGGTGGGTATCATAGCCCACGTGGTAAGGTGCTTCGACGATAAAGATATAGTTCATACTACAGGCGCAATCGACCCAAAAGGTGATATTGATATCATCAACCTTGAGCTTATACTTTCAGATCTTGATACAGTACAGAAGCGCTACGAGAAAGAATCAAAGCAATCCCGCCTTGTGAAAGACAAGAGTTCTGCACTCGATACGTACAAAAAGGCAATCGACTGCCTTGAAAACGAGAAGCCGCTTCGCTCAATCGAGTGGACTGATGATGAGCTTAAAATACTCTCCTCGCTCTTCCTAATCACGCTTAAACCTGTAATCTACGTCTGTAACGTCGATGAAAACAGCATCAACACAGGCAATGCTTACAGCGATGTTGTTAAGGATATAGCAAAGAGCGAGAATCAAGAGATGGTTCTTGTAAGCGCAAAGATCGAAAGTGAAATTGCGTCTCTTTCATCAGAGGATGAGAAGAAGGAGATGAGAGAGATGCTTGGAATCGAATCATCATCGCTTTCCCATCTCATTAAGTCAGCCTATCACACGCTAGGATTGAGAACCTTCTTCACAGTCGGCCCTGATGAAGACAGAGCATGGACGTTCAAAAACGGCATGACAGCCCCAGAGTGTGCAGGAATCATCCACACCGACTTCCAGAAGGGATTCATAAAAGCTGAAGTTTACTCGTATAACGACCTTGTCGAGTACAAGAGTGAAAGCGAGATTAAAAAGAAGGGACTTTTGCGTCTTGAGGGCAAAGAATACGTGATGAAGGACGGAGATGTGGTATTTTTCAAGTTCAACACATAATTTTTAAATTAATATTATTGACAATAACAACTTTAAAAATGTATCATAAAATCATAGTTGGTTAGAGAAAATGTTGGAGTTCTTCTGGTGAAGAACTCTTTTTTATATCAACTTGATGAAACTAATGGAAAATCTACTTACAAACGACAATTTTTACAACGAGATGTACTCACTCTTAAAGACGCAGGGGATGGATGTGATTGAAACACGTCTTCATCAGACATCAGGTGGCGTTCTTGTTTCAATTTACGTTACAAAGGACGGCGTAATTAACAGCGATGACCTTGAGAGTGCATACAACATAGTGTTCTTGAAGCTGAAGCCACGCTATCAAAAACGCCTCACGCTTGAGATATCAACTCCTGGTGTTTCAAGAAATATAAAGGATGCAGGTGAGTTTAAGTTTTTCATCACACGCTCTGTTCGTATCTATTCTGTTAAGGACAACGCATGGATACGCGGCACCATAGAGAGTGCAGATGAGAAGAGCGTTACACTTAGAAGTGCAGAGATCGAAGATGCGCCTCTTGATAAAGAGAGCAAATTTGATGAGAAAGTAATTTTATTTACAGATATTAAAAAAGCTCGTTTGATCGACAACGAGATAAAGGAGAAAATCTAAAGATGGCAAGAAGAAGCACAAAAGCACCACAGAAGAATGAGAATACACTAACATTCCAAGAATCTATCGAGTACATGATGAACCCACGTGAATTCTTTGAATCACACAGGGATAAGTTCAGAAAGATGCTCGAGAAGCGTTATGGCCGTGGTGTTGATCAGGTTGAATTTGAAATGAGAAACCTTGAGGATGATGCCAAAAACCGTGCGGGTATGGACAGCGACAAAGTTAAGGAAATTGTTGATGGCTTTGTTAAGGCTGCATACAAGAGAATGTATGGAACGGATGAAAACTGCCACGTGATTATCGCAAACGACTTCAGCCGCTTTGACGTATATATGAAGCAGATCGTTGTTGAGGATGACGACTGTGCTGACCGTCTTTTAGAGATCCCACTTACTGAGGCAAAGAATATGAACCCAGATGCAGAGGTAGGCGATGAGATGCTCACTCCAATCGACCCATCGGAGTTCAATAGAATCGCAATGATGAGTGGAAAACAGAGATGTAAGCAGGAAACACGAGACTTTACAAAGAACACTATCCTCAGCGCATGGAAGAACAGAGAGCACAAGATAGTAAACGGTGAAGTTGTACGCGTTGATTACGACACAAACGATATCTACATCGACTTTGGTTCAAACATCGAAGGACGACTCACAAAATCGCATCAGATCCCTGGTGAAATGTACGACAGAGGCGATAAGATCAAGGTATACGTTGAAGAGGTCAGACAGACAGAGAGAGGCATGGATGTTGTGCTTTCACGCACATCATCAGACCTTGTCAGGATACTCTTTGAGCTTCAGGTTCCAGAGATTTCAGACGGCGTTGTTGAGATCTTCAAGGTATCAAGAAAGGCAGGATATAGATCAAAGGTTGCTGTGTATACAAATACACCAGAGGTTGATCCTGTTGGCGCATGCGTAGGCGTTCAGGGAGCCAGAATCACTGCAGTAATGAACGAGATCTCAGGTGAGAAGATCGACATTGTACCATACGATCCTGACCCAAAACTCTTTATAACAGCATCCCTTGCTCCTGCAACAATCCAGTTTGTTAAGATCCTAGATACGAATACAAGACGTGCAATTGCAGTGGTTGATGAGTCACAGCTTGCATACGCTATTGGACGCGGCGGTGAGAACGTACGCCTTGCAAATAAGCTCACAGACTGGCTTGTGGACATAAAGACTGTCGAACAGTACAGTCAGCTTGATATTGCAAAAGAAGAGAGAGAAGACGTCGAGCGCCTATTCCAGAACACAGATGAAGGCACAGATAGCACGGAGTACGACAACAGAGGAGATAAAGATGATGAAATTAGCGCTGTAGAGAGCCAGGATGAAGGCGATGAGGAGTACTACTTCGAAGACTATGCCTTCCTCCCATCTGTAATCGAAAAGGTTAAGGCAAAGGGTATTAACAGCATCAATGACTACTTCAATGCAGATATCGACGATGTAAATACATACTTTGGATTTACACCTGAGGAAGAGAAGAACTTTAACGATATTATTCAGAGTGAATTCTCAGTTGAGGATGAGGAATAATAGCCAAGGAGAAATTGATATAAGTATATGAGTGAAGAAAAAAAAGATTTAGGACAGGCACTTCTCATAAAAAAGAACACCGCTCCTGTACGTCATACAGAGAGTGAGGTGAAGGAAACTGAAAAAACGGAAGCTGCTCCTCAGGTTAAAAAGAAGATAATCATCAAAAAGAAGGCTCCAAGCGTAAAGGCCCAGAACAGCGATGTTCAAATGCCTGAGGCTGCACCTGATGTGAAGGATACAAGCGTATCTATGCCCCAGAGCGAGGCAGAAGTGGTAAAGGATGCAAGTGATGATAAGAACCTTGATGGAGGGAAAAAGGCTGACTCTCTGGCTGCATCAACAAGTGTAAAGACAGAGGATGCAAAACAGAGCGATACAAAGGCTCCTGTTAATACTGTAAGTGTAAAGCAGACTAAGTTCCCAAAACCACTAAACAAGCCTACAACAAAGGGGCCTGTTATCATCAAAAACGTGGATCTTCCACCGCTTTATAGAAAGACTGATGCGCCAAAGAGCACAGGCGTTGTAGGTCAGATGGGTGGACGTAAGCCATACCAGGATCAGAAAAACAGCATTCCAAAGGGCTTTGTACGATCAAATGCAAGCCAGAAGAAGATGAACTTTGGCCCACGTAAGAACGTGCTTCCTGCTCCAAAATCACCACGACTTGGCCAGGTGTCCTCTGCATTCCAGTCGAACAGCGCATTTGCTCCTCAATCTAAAAACGCTCATAACAGAAAGCCATACACGGGCAAAAAGGATGTTTATACAAAGGATGAAAATCAGGAGAGAGAGTTTGAGTTTGTAAATAAAAAGAAGACATCATCCCTTGATAACGTTCCTAAGAAAATCGACATCATGAGCTCGATCACAGTGGGCGAACTTGCAAGAAAAATGAATCTAAAGGCCAGCGAGATTATCACAAAGCTCTTCTCACTCGGCATGATGGCAACCATCAACGAACAGATTGATAGCGATACTGCAACAATCATTGCAAGCGAGTATGGATGTGAGGTTCATATCGTTGACCTATACGAAGAGACTGTTATCGAAAAAGAGGTGAGCAAGGAAGAGCATCTTCAGCCACGCGCACCAATTGTAACGGTTATGGGGCATGTAGACCACGGTAAGACTAAGCTTCTTGATGCAATCAGGAACGCAGATGTGGTATCAAGCGAGTTTGGTGGAATCACACAGCACATCGGTGCTTACAAGATCAAGCTTAAGAAGAGCGGAAAGGAGCTTGTATTCATCGATACGCCAGGACACGCTGCATTCACTATGATGAGAGCGCGTGGTGCCCAAATTACAGACGTTGTAATCCTAGTTGTTGCGGCAACAGAAGGCGTGATGCCTCAGACTGTAGAAGCTATCAACCACGCCAAGGCTGCTAACGTTCCAATCGTTGTTGCTCTTAACAAGTGCGATAAACCTGAGGCTAACCCTGATAGGGTTATGACTGAGCTTTCAGAATACGGGCTTGTTCCTGAAGAATGGGGTGGCAATACTCAGTATACAAAGATCTCAGCGCTTAAGAAGGAAGGTATATTTGAACTTCTTGAAACTGTGATTGTACAGGCTGAAATCCTTGATTTAAAGGCAGATCCGACCCTGAGGGCTTCCGGTACTGTTCTTGAGTCCAGAATTGATCCTGGGCGCGGTGTTGTTGCAACAGTGCTCGTAAGAGAGGGAACCCTTCATAAGGAGGATGACTTTGTTGCAGGAATCTATGACGGACACGTAAGAGCCATGTGGAACGACAAGGGTGAGAAGATTCTAGAAGCCGGTCCATCAACCCCTGTTGAAATCACAGGCATGAGTTCAACTCCATCTGCAGGTGATCCGTTCCAGGTGACCGAGGATGAGAAGACTGCACGTACTATATCAATAAAGCGTCAGGAACTCGAGCGAATCGGCATGAGAAATAAGTATCAGCGCGTTACACTTGACAATATGTACGACAAGATTAAGGAAGGTGAGACTCAGGAATTCAACGTTATCATCAAAGGTGACGTTCAGGGTTCTGTTGAGGCACTCTCACAGGCTCTTCTTAAGCTTTCAAATCCAAAGATCCGCCTTAACGTACTTATGGCTCACGCTGGTGCAATCATCGAGAACGATGTTAACCTTGCCGCAGCATCGAAGGGTGGTGCGCTAATCATAGGATTCAACGTACGTCCAACTCCAAAGGCTGCAGCTCTTGCCGATAACGAGAGGATCGAGATTAGAAAATATAACGTCATCTACGACGTGGTTGATGATGTCAAAGCTGCAATGGAAGGAATGCTTTCACCAATTAAGAAAGAGATCGAAATGGGTACTCTTGAGGTTAGGGATACATTCCGCGTTCCAAATGTTGGAATGGTTGCAGGATGTATGGTTACAAAGGGCAAGATCACAAGAAAGGCATTTGTAAAGGTGGTAAGAGACAACATCCAGATTTCAAACGGACTTATCAAGCTCACGTCGCTTAAACGCTTCAAGGATGATGTAAAAGACGTACTTGAAGGCTTTGAGTGCGGTGTGGGACTTGAGAACTTCCAGGATCTTAAGGTTGGCGATATCATCGAGGCATACGAGATTGTAGAAGAGAAGCAGAAACTTGATATTCCTGAGGCACATATCTGATGGGCAGTTTTTCTCAAGACAGGCTTGAAGAGAAGGTGTATAAGACTATCTCACTCCTCCTTGTATCAAAGAAGCTGTACTCAATTCCCGAGAACGCCTTTGTTACAATTCGCCGTGTAGAGCTATCTACAGACAACAAGGCTGCAACGGTCTACTACACCTATCTTGGAGATGAGGCGCTTGGTGAGAAGGTCAAGAATGCGCTTTTAAGATCAACAGGAGTCATTCAGCATCATCTTTCTACGTCAATGAAGACCAAGAACACGCCGAAACTCATATTCAAAGAGGACATTGAGCTTGAAAAGGCACGCCATGTCGATGAACTTTTGAACGAGATTAAGGCTCATAATAGTCTTTAAATCTTTGATGGAATTTGATACACTTTAATCCTATACAAACAATGCGAGGATTAATATGTTCAAACCTGTAGATTTATCGTCTAGTTTTGCAAAAGATGAAGAGAAGGTGCTCGAGTTTTGGAAAGAGCACGATGTGTTTAAAAAATCCATCTCTGAGCGCCCTGTTGATAATGAATTTGTATTCTACGATGGCCCTCCGTTTGCAACGGGACTGCCACACTATGGTCACTTTGTTCCAGGAACAATCAAAGATGTAATTCCTCGCTATCAAACCATGAAGGGTAAGAGGGTGGAGAGGCGCTTTGGATGGGACTGCCATGGTCTTCCTGTAGAGAATGAGATGAAGAAGACTCTTGGCATTTCATCGCATAAGGAAATTGAGGAATTTGGAGTTGCAAACTACAACGAAGAGTGCCGTAAGATAGTGCTAAGATACACATCTGAGTGGCGTGAACAGATCACTCGTATGGGGCGCTGGGTTGACTTTACTAACGACTACAAAACCATGGATACAAAGTACATGGAATCAATCTGGTGGGTATTCAAAACCCTTTACGACAAGGGACTGATCTATGAGGGGTACAACATCCTTCCATATAGCCCTGCACTTGGTTCCCCACTCTCGAACTTTGAGCTCAACGTTGGTGGCTATAAGGATGTCAACGATCCTGCAATCACCATTCGCTTTAAGGTGGATGGAGAGGATAACACATACTTCCTTGCATGGACGACAACACCATGGACTCTCCCATCAAACCTTGCACTCTGTGTTGGAAAAGACATAGATTATCTTAAGATCAAGGACAAGTCCACAGGCGACTTCTACTACCTTGCAAAAAGCCGTATCTCATCATACTTTAAGAGCGAAGATGAATATGAAATTGTAGAGACCATGAAGGGTAGCGCGCTTGATGGTAAAACATACGAGCCACTTTTCCCATACTTTGCATCTCTTAAGGAGAAGGGTGCATTTAAGGTGTTCCTTGGAGACCATGTTACGGATACAGACGGCTGTGGTATCGTTCATACAGCCCCTGGCTTTGGTGAGGATGATTACAAAGTTCTTCGCGGCACGGGGATCCCAACAGTCTGTCCAATCGATGATACCTGTTCATTTACAGATGAGGTTGAGGATTATAAAGGACGCTTTGTAAAAGACTGCGATAAAGACATCATTGCACGTTTAAAGAGCGAGGGTAAACTTGTAAAGAGGGAGACTATCCTACACGCAT